>CADBMA010000110.1 GCA_902795665.1 uncultured Rhodospirillales bacterium | reverse complement strand
AATTCCGACTATATCTTTTGTTGCGCTTCGATTTTATCTCGCTCACAAAAGAAAGTCTCATTGTGTCTCCTTGAAAAAACTGCATTAGAGCAGTTTTTTCTGCGGCCATCCGACTTTTCTATATACAAAAATCCCCGCAATCATTATGAATGCGGGGATTTTTTACGCTATTTTCTCTAGTGCTTCTGGTATTTCTTCGAAATTGCAATTTGAAAGTTCTTCAAAATGCGTGAAGATTTTTTCTTTAGCTTTTGCGGTACTACCAAACATTTTCTCATATTTCCAGTCCCATGCATAGTTTCTGTAAAGAACTTTTAACCATAAATCTTTATCATACTTCATAATTTGCTTTTGGGCCTGCGGGCAGGCACAAAAAATGTGGAAATAATTGCGAGACAGGTGAGTTTTTTCACGTATATCCCGCTCAATGAGGGCTATCTGTTTTTCCGTATCAATAGGAGAGCAGTAGAATAAATAGTTTAAGACGACATCAGCCGGCGCTTCTTTGATTAAACGCAGTGAGGCGGTTTTGTACCAAACTCCGTTATATTGGCGGACGGCCGTCCAATCTTTGTTGTCAAACCAGCTGAGCTGTATGCTTTCATCAACCGGTTGTGCTTGAAAATTGCCGGCCATTTCTGTTACATGATCACCGATGGAACCATGCATACAGTTGCCAAGCCAACTTTCAAATACTTGTTGTATATTTTCGTTCTTCATATGTATATTTTAATAATTTTTTACTGGCAAGCAGTAGAACACCAAAGAAAAAGTTTGTCAATTGTAAAAACTTATAAAATCCCGAACAGTTAAAAAGATTGCATTTTTGTGAAAGTATGGTATATTTGGTTTCAGTTTGTAACTTTGGGTATGAAATATGATTATCGATAGTAGCAATGCTAAACAAAAAAGTATTTTAACTAATAAATACTTTTATCAGACTACCGCTCAGATTATGCGGGATTTTGAAAATAAGGGATACGTTAATTCTGCAGATGAGACGTTGCGAGTGATTGATGCTTATCATAATGTAGTTCGGAAAAGAGCAAAAAATAATTTTAATGCAGATTATAACTCAGCTTTTGAAAAAATTGATAACACAATAAAAGCGTTGGCTAATAAGGTTTTTTATAACTATGATAAGCGTAGTTATGATGAAGCATATAAATCTTTTGAAAAATTTGATCATGTTAATGCAATTTTGGAGCGTCAGCGCATTAAAAAAACGCTGTGATTTATGATAAGGTTGCATAGAACAATTTTTCGGAAATCACTGCAGGTATGCTAGTTAAAACTGGATAATAAGGAAACAAAAATGAAAGATATTTCGGTCATAGGTTGTGGGCGCTGGGGAACTTTTTTAGGTTGGTATGCAGCTAATCGTTGCCCGAACACAGTGCAGAACGTGTTTATGTATGATTTAAGGACTTCGCCTAATTTTATAGAATTGCGGGATACACGCAAGAACGGATATTTGTCATTATCAGATAATATGCACTTATTTGAAACCTTAGATCAGATTTTGGTTAATGATACAATTATTGTTTCTATCGGTTGCCAGCATTTGCGCTCACTGGCTAAAGAGTTGAACGGCTATGACGTGAAGGGCAAAACATTTCTTTTGGCCATGAAAGGGCTTGAGGCTCCGTCTGCAAAAATTATGCACGATGTATTTAAGGAAGAAATTCATCAGGATATACATATTGCTTCTTTGTCAGGTCCGGGGCATGTTCAGGACTATATGCGCAATGTTCCCTCCGCTGCGGTGATTGACAGCCTTGAACCGGAAACACAAGACTATTTGATTAAGTTGCTGCAAAGTGATTTAATTCGCTTTTATTATGGCAATGATTTAATTGGTGACCAAATAGGTGCAGCCCTAAAAAATGTGATAGGTCTGGCGGCAGGAATTTTAGATGGTCTGGAATGGTACGGACTGAAAGGAGCTTTGATGGCCAGAGCTCCGATTGAAGTGGGGCGCTTGATTCGTCATTTCGGTGGCAATCCTATGTCTGCGTACGGACTGGCTCATCTTGGTGATTATGAAGCAACATTATTTTCGAAGCACAGTCACAACCGTATGTTTGGTGAGGATTTTGCTAAAGGAAAAACATTTGAAAAGTTAGCAGAGGGAGTTCCGACTCTGCAGGCAGTTAAAGTGATTGCTGATAAGGAGAAAATTGATATGCCGATTTGTCAGGCTTTGTACAAAGTTATATATGAAAAAGCGGACATAAAATCATCCATTCGCTCCATGTTTGAACGAGAATTGAAAAAAGAATTTATATAAATGCAATTTTTGTACAAAACACACTTGACAAAACATGTTTTTTGGTCTATAAATGTGCGTAGAAATAAAATTATTAATTAAATTAAAAAAATAACACATGGCAAAAAAGGTTGTAGTAAATGTCGGTGCTACTAGCATTGACCGTAAGAATGCCGCCGATGAGGCTGCTAAATTCATTGATGATGTCACCAAAGGACTCAGACAAGATGAGAAACTGAGTAAGAGCAAGTATCGTGCCCTCAAAACGATGGCCAAGGAACTGCTCGATACTAAGAACATCGATCAGGATACCTACGACATCATCATCCAGAAGTTGGACGAGATGAGAAAATAAAAGTTTAACCAAAAAAAACAAAAAAAATGCCTGATTTCAATGTGGGCGCTACGAGTGTCCATCAGCGGTCTGCAAAAACTGCTGAAAAATTTATTTCTGATGTTGCTAAAGGCTTGCATCAGAATGAGCGCCTTTCTTGGGGCAAGTACCGCGCCCTCAAGAAAATGGCGAAAGAACTGATGGAATGCGCGGAAATAACTCCCGAGGATTATAAAAAAATCCTTGAGAAGCTTGCGGAGATGCGCAAGAAAAAATAACCTAAGGAGGCAGCGAAAGTTGCCTCCTTTTTCAGATTTGTTGTATAAATTTTTTGAGGATATTGATAAAATTCTTATCTGGACAATAACGATAAAATAAGGCAAGCAAGTGAGCTTGGTAGCCTTTTTCAATATACATTTGAGCAGTTATGGGATAGTTAAAATCAAATTGCCAAGACAAACATCCCAATATGCGGTCAGACATACTGCGAATCGTTGAGTGATTTATGGTTTTGCGTGATAAAAATTGCTCAACAACAATTTTTGATGGCGGTGATAATTTCAGCTCATCACTTAAATTAGTGAAAAAAACATCATGTTCTAATATGTTTTCTTTTTTGTGCAGATAATACAAATCGAGCTTGTCAGCATCGCGTACAATTTTTATAGCGGTCTCGGCGGCTGTCTTTTGTTCAATGGGTAATTTTTGATATTCGGCATCATTGTAAAAATCTTCAATCATATGTCCATGATGGCGCACCGGCAAAATTATTTCAGGGTGATTATATTTTGGGGTTTGAGATAATATTTCTGCGCCGATATGTCCATGGTCGTATCTTTTTCCCCACTCTCCCATGGCTTGATTTTGATGTGATAATACTACTTCTTGAAAACGTCCGATGTCGTGAAACAGGAGAGTAGTTTCGGCTAGAGTTTTGTGTTCAGACGATATGGTTGGAATATTGCGCCGTATAATTAATTGTCCGTTTTGAAGCACGCGTTGGGAGTGGGCGATTTTGCGCTCCAGAATCTTTATAGCCGCGGTATCTTTGTTGACCTTCTTTACAGCATCTTGAAAGTTTTTTTTCAAAAAGTTCCAATCTTCTTCAAACATGTTTTTGCCTTTTGAAAGAAAACCGCGGTATGCCCGCGGTTTTCAATGATAAAAAGAGGTGATTATAATTCACCTGCGGCGTATCGCTTAGCCATTTCTGGCATAGGAATAACTTTGATTTTGTCGGCCTGACCGGCGGCCCCAAAAGCAATATAACGAGCCTCGCAAACTTTTTGCATTTCTTCAATTGCTGGTTTGAGATATTTGCGTGGATCAAACTCTTTGGGATTTTCGGCAAAAAGCTTGCGAATCGCACCGGTAATTGCCATACGGCAGTCGGTGTCAACATTTACTTTACGCACTCCGGCTTTAATGCCGCGAACAATGTCTTCAACCGGTACACCGAAGGTTTGAGGAATTGCTCCGCCATAGGCGTTAATTATATCTTGCAACTCTTGAGGCACTGAAGATGAACCATGCATGACCATATGAGTGTTGGGAAGTTTTTGATGAATTTTTTCAATGACATCAATTGCCAAAATATCGCCGGTTGGTTTGCGGGTAAATTTGTAAGCACCGTGCGAAGTTCCCACGGCAACAGCCAAAGCATCAAGCCCGGTTTCGGCAACAAAACGAGCAGCTTCATCGGGATCAGTTACCAGACGTTTTTTATCAATAGTTCCTTCGGCACCGTGCCCATCTTCTTTGTCGCCTTTTCCGGTTTCTAAAGAGCCGATTACGCCAAGCTCACCTTCAACTGAAGCACCGACCGCATGAGCACGAGCTACGACTTCTTTAGTAACATGGACGTTATATTCAAAAGATGAAGGAGTTTTTCCATCAGCTTCCAATGAGCCGTCCATCATAACCGAAGAGTAGCCGTTAACGATTGCTGATTGGCAGATGTCAATGGAGGCACCGTGGTCTTGGTGAAGGCAAATCGGCAATTCGGGAAACATTTCAATTCCGGCGGCGACCATGTGGCGAATCATGGGATCACCCGCGAACTTGCGTGCACCGGTAGAAGTCTGTAAAATTACCGGAGCATTAACCTTGCGTGCGGCTTGCAATACTGCGATTACTTGTTCCATATCGTTAATATTAAACGCCGGAACACCATAATTATTTTCAGCGGCATGGTCCAAAATTTGACGCATAGTAACTAAAGGCATGATATTTACTCCTAAAAATTTTTAATTGTGCAAAGTATAATCAGCGGATTATTTTTTGCAAGTATTGTTAGCAATATTTTTTGACTGTTGCAACGATAGCATCAGGTGTCAGACCGAATTTGGCATATAATTCTCCAGCCGGTCCGGAAGCTCCAAAGCTATTGATGCCGATAATTTCTCCAGTTGAGCCGAGATATTTATCCCATCCGAAAGGAGAGGCTGCCTCAACAATAATACGCGGAGCGTTTCCTAAAACTTGTTGGCGATAATCAGAAGGCTGAACATCAAATAATTCGGTGCAGGGCATTGATACTACTGCGGTTTCAATACCTTGTTTACGCAGATTTTTTTGTGCTTCAACAGCCAGAGATACCTCTGATCCGGTGGCAATAATGGTTGCCTGACGGTTGGTATTTGAATCTGAAATTATATAACCACCCTTAGCGGTTAAGTTTTCGGAACAGCTTTTGCGCAGTGTTGGAAGGTTTTGTCTGGATAAAGCCAATAAGCTAGGTTTATTTTTGTTGGTCAGGGCTAATTGCCAAGCTTCGGCGGTTTCAACAACATCACATGGTCTAAACATTAAAATGTTGGGCATAGCGCGATAAGAGGCCAAATGTTCGATCGGCTGATGTGTCGGGCCATCTTCGCCGACACCTATCGAATCGTGTGTTAAAACATAAATGACGCGCAGTCCCATTAAAGCGGATAGACGAATCGACGGGCGCATATAATCAGAAAAGACAAAAAAGGTACCGCCATAAGGGATAACTCCCCCGTGTAAGGCCATGCCGTTCATAATTGCAGCCATGGCGTGTTCACGGATTCCATACATAACATTGTTGCCATTATATTCGTCAGCGGTAATGGTTTTCATGCCCTTAACAAATGTTAGGTTTGAGGCAGCCAAGTCTGCAGATCCGCCGACAATTTGCGGAATTTCCGGAACAATTTTCTCAAGGCACATCTGTGAGGCTTTGCGAGTGGCAACGTTAATTTGTTCGTTAATTGCCTGTTGTTTGAGAGCGTTAAGATCTTTATCCCAATCTTGAGGCAGGTTATTGCTGATAATGTTTTCAAATTCAGATTTACCGGCAGATTTTTCTTGCCATAGCTTGTATTCATTTGTGCAACGTTTTGCAGATTCTCGCCAGGCGGAGAGTATTTCTGAAGGAACTTCAAACGGAGCATAATTCCAATTGCATTGCCGGCGCATTGCTTCAAGTTCTTCAGCACCAAGAGGCGAACCATGACACGAAGAAGTTCCGCATTTGGTTGGAGCGCCAAATCCAATGGTGGTTTTGCAGGCAATAAGATTGGGTTTGTCTGATTTTTGTGCAGAAATGATTGCTGCGGCAATCTCATCATGATTTTGACCATTGATTTCAATTACGTTCCAACCGGAAGCTTCAAAGCGTTTTTTCTGATTGACCGAGCTTGCCTTGTCAACTGTACCGTCAATTGTGATATTGTTATCATCCCAAAAGACGATTAGTTTATTTAGTTTCCAGTGTCCGGCTAAAGATATGGCTTCTTCAGAAATTCCTTCCATCAGGCAACCATCTCCGGCAATAACGTAAGTGTAATGGTTGCACAAGCTGTCCCCAAATTGAGCATTAAGTTTGCGCTCGGCCAAAGCCATACCTACGGCAGAAGTAATGCCTTGTCCCAAAGGTCCGGTGGTCATATCAACGCCGGAAAGGTGTCCATATTCCGGATGTCCGGCTGTTTTAGAACCAATCTGGCGAAAGTTTTTAATATCTTCAATGTTAATGTCCGGATATCCTAATAAATACAATACAGAGTAGAGCAAGGCTGATCCGTGTCCCGCAGAAAGGACAAAACGATCACGGTCAAACCACTGAGGATTTTGCGGATTGATTTTGATAAATTTTGTAAACAATACCGTGGCAACATCAGCCATGCCGAGAGGCATTCCGGGATGTCCTGATTTGGATTGTTCAATTGCATCTGCCGACAAAAAACGAATCGCATCGGCCATTTGTGAATTAAATAAACTATGATCGTATTTCATGGTGATATCTTTCAGAAAGCTAATCCTTGTTTTTTGTTATATAAGTGTTGTTGCCGGCTCAGAGCCATTTCAAGAACTATGTTGTATCCTGGCTGATTGTTGGGAATGCGGACAGTAATTTCATCACCGGTAACTAAAATTTTCTCACCTTTTGTTTCAACCGTCGTGCGGAAAGAGTGGGGTTGACGTCCCATTAGTTTATCCGGATTAGAAGAAGTATTTGCATAATATGTTATTTCAACGTTTTTTCCACCGATATCAGATAGTCTGGCGATTTCAAACACCGGAGCAATTACTGCGTTGGTTTGTTCTGTTTTGGCGTTATAACGGCAATAACCTTCATAGCCTACAATTTCAGCTCTGAATTGCGGTTCTTCGCCAAAAAAGCGCGTAATATGGCTAAATTCAGGGTTGATGGTGACATTAGGACAATAGCGATAACCAGGATCTTGCTGAGAGCAAGCGGCAACCAATAAAAGTGCGGATAACAAAGATTTTTTTAACATATTTTATTCCTTAAATTTAAATTGATATGTACTAAATATAAAAAAATAGGAGCGTTTTGTAAATACAGAGAGTTTATGCTTGTTTATTAAATCAAGCTTTAGTGAAAAGTGCAACCAATTCACAATGCGGTGAGTATATAAACTGATCGACAATGGTTACATCAACCAGATTATAGCCTCCGGTGCATAAAATTTCGGCGTCGCGTACAAAAGTATTGGGATTGCATGAAACGGCAATAATTTTTTGCGGTTTTTGTTCGGCGGGCAGTGAAGCAATGGCTTGAACTTGTTCTTTGGCTCCGGCGCGAGGAGGGTCAAAAACTATGGTGTTAAACGAGCATAGTTCCTTTCCTTCCAAAGGGTATTTGAAAAGATTACGGTTTTTTATTTCAACATTATTTATCATTTGTCGATTGAGCGAATCGCGGAAGCCGGATAATAATTTTTCAGAAGAATCGACCGCGGTGACTTTGCAATTGGCAACGGTTGACAAAGCATAAGAAAAAGTTCCGACTCCGCAAAACAGGTCGGCAATATTGCCGGAGGTGTTGTCGAGATATTTTAAGACGGCAGAGATTAAGGCTTGTTCGCCCTCTTTTGATGGCTGCAAAAATGTTCCGGCCGGAACAAAAACTGAATATCCGGCAATAGTTATAAACGGTTTTGCTTTTTCAACTATGGTTTCGGCCTCAGAAAGAGAGGCTTTGCGATGTGAAATGCGAATTATTGCATCTTGTGATGATATAAATTCAAAAATAATTTGCCGAATATCCAAGTTTGGTTCTTGCGGAAATTCTAATACAATATCAAGGCCGTTGTCAGTTTCAGTAATCCATATATCTCCACTGTCTATATGACTTATCTTGCGGTTTTTACGATTTCCGTCAGATATTTCGACTTTGGTTATGGTTTCTAATAGATAGCGAACTGCAGCAATAGAAGAATTTATTTTCGGGGTTAGTAGGGCACAGGAAGGAATATCAATAATATCGTTGCTTTTGTGCGCATTAAATCCCAAGACTATCTGGCCTTTGTGTTTTGCAAAAGCAAAGCTGGCACGGCGACGAGTGTTATCATTGATAAAAACAGGCGCTGAAATTGAAAAATTTTGTTGAGCGATAGAGCTAAGAGTTTTGCGCACTTGGTCTATTTTTTGTTGCCGGTAATCTTTAAGGGGTAAGTCGCGAAAACTACAGCCGCCGCAAATATTATTGAATGGACAACTCATAATCATAAACCTCTAATCTACTTCCGGTATCAGGCGTCAATTTAGGATATTTTGGTTAAAATATGATAAAAATAAAAAAAAAGATGATTATTTAAAAAATATGCTATAACATAGGTATTATTTTTGAAAAGGATATAGGCAAAATGAAGCAAAGATTTCCTAAACATTTGAGCTATGAGTATAAACTTGAGATTGATCGTTTGCCGGCAAGGGCTAATGATCGCTTGAGTTTGAAGGTTATTATGCCGGCAGTTTTTATCGGGCTGTTGATGGCGTTGCTGGGTATATTGGACTTGAATAATGGCTTATATGGTGAGGCTATGAGTGATTTATACAAGGTTGCAGATGATATTCATCAGCCGCTTGTAAACCATATTGTTGCGGATTATTCTTTTATTATTCTTGGATTAGGGATTATTGCCGGTGCAATTATTGCGCATATCCGCTATAAAAAAATCTATTTTAACGGTCGGGTTTTTGATGTTGATTTTAAGGGTGTATTTGGTGAAGCCGAGCTATTTAGTGAAAATTTGCGCAATTATCGCGGGGTGAGAATGAGAGTTGAATTTTTTCAATTCGGAATTTTAACCAAAAATAAATATATTGTTGAGTTAGAACATATTGATCCCGGAAAAACAATACCGCTTTATATTTCAACAGATGGTAACGGGATATATGATATTTGGCATTATTATGCAAAACGATTAGAAAAACCGACAATTATGGATACAGATAGTGGTTTAAAAGTTGTTGATACTCAAGATTTGAACAAAAGCTTACGTAACTATATGATTTCAACAGGACAATCATCTGATTATATGGTGATTCCTCCGTTGCCCAAAGCATTTAAATATTCACAGAAAAACGGCAAAACCGTTTTGGTGGCTCGCAAATCTTTTTGGGATATATTTAGTGTTGTTGCTTCGGTTTGGTTGATGGTTTTTGCTGCGGCACTTGGATTTGCATTTTATCATTATGAGAAAATAGTTCAGTCAACAGAGAGTCCATGGAAGTTAAATCTTGGTCTGATTGCGGCGTCAATTATTTTGGTAATTTGTTTGTTATGGATGTTTAAAAAAGAAAAAATTGTTATTAAAGACAATAGGATTATTTTGGTGTATAAATTTCTTTTGCTGTCACGCAAAAACAATGATGTAGATGTTGACAGTCTAAAAGATATAGAAATTATGCGCAGTCCGGTAAATAATCGTTATTATCTGGCACTAATTTCGCAATATAATGTTGCAGCTTTCGGGACTAAAATGCCTTTGGAAGATTTGCGCTGGGTTAAAAAGTTTTTGATACATGAGATATTAAAATAAATATCAGTTGATAACAATAAATATTAGTTTATATAAATATAAAAACATAAATACTTGAAAGTAGTGACTATGAAAAAAGATAAAAAACAAAATGAAGAATATACAATGCAAGATGCTTTTCTTCGCGAAGTTGATGAGGACCTCAAAAACGAATCGCTGAAAAAGCTATGGGATAAATATGGAATGTTGATTACGGCGCTGGTGGTTGTTGTGTTAACCATGGCGGTTAGTTATGAGTCTTTGAAAACATGGTATATCCGCCGTGCGGAAAATTGGGCTGATGCGTATGCAGTGGCATTAAGTTTGCATAATCAAGGACGCTACGAAGATAGCATGGATGCCTTGAATATGATTATTGATAATAAATATGGTGCATTTGCTGATTTGGCCAAGATGCAGCAGGTTGATGTGTTGCTGGATAGCCAAAAAGAGAATGAGGCGTTAGCTTTGCTGGAAGAAATTATTGCAAATAAAAAGTTTAATGTACAGTTGCGTGATGCGGCAATTGTAAAATTGGCCTCGTATCGTCAAGATACATTTTCTCTTGATGAAATGCGTAATTTATTGCGCCCAATTTTAGATAATCCGCAAAATGCTTGGTATGCTTCGGCAGAAGATATGGTTGCTTTAACAATGATACGTGATGGCGATGTTGACGGAGCCAAGCATGTTTATGAAAAGTTGCTTAATAACCACGATGTTTCAGATGATTTGAAGAGTCGGATTAAAGATATTTTATCAGTATTATAGGAAAAAAAGTATGTCATTGCATTTAAGAACAGCTACCGTATTAGCATTGTCATTATTGTTATCAGCATGCGGCAAAGAAAAGTTGGTTATTGATGGTCAGAGAATTCCGGTTTTGGATGCTCCGGAAACAATAGCTGCTGATTATATGAAAGGTGATATCAAGATTTCGCTTCCTGCGCCATTAAAAAATCATCATTGGACGCAGTCGGGAGGAAATGCTCAGCACAATTTGGGGCATATTGCCAGCGATAATGAGCTGAAGCAAGTTTGGACCAAAAGTTTTGGCGCTGGGAACTCAAAGCGTGATTATCTTATTGCCGCTCCGCTTGTTGCCAATGGGCGAATATTTGCCATTGATGCTGATGCTATTGTTAGTGCATATAACAAAGAAGACGGCCGCAGATTGTGGAAGACGAGGCTTAAACCGCAAATTCGCGAAGATAAAGGCATTGTTTTGAAGGGTACCGGCATTGGGTATGATAACAAACGTTTGTTTGCAACAACCGGTTTTGGTGGTGTTTTTGCCCTTAATCCTGAAAATGGTGAAATTTTGTGGAAGTTTTATGATAAAACACCGATACGCATTGCACCGACTGTCGGAGGTGGAAAGGTTTTTGTTCAGACCATAGAGAATGTGTTGATTGCATTGGATCAGCGCACTGGTGAAGAAGTTTGGCGTTATGCTGCGCAGAATGAAGATACAGTTTTGGTTGGCGGTGCTTCACCCAGTTATGATGAAAATATGGATATTTTGGTTGCCGGTTTCAGCAATGGTGAATTGCGAGCAATCAAGGCCAGTACAGGATCTCCATTGTGGGGAGATTATCTGGTTGGCGGATATCATAATAATATAATGTCAGAAATAAATGCAATACGTGCCAATCCGGTTATTA
The DNA here is from genome assembly GCA_902795665.1 of uncultured Rhodospirillales bacterium. Lineage (GTDB taxonomy): Bacteria > Pseudomonadota > Alphaproteobacteria > RF32 > CAG-239 > JAFUYI01. Next base: position 2,043 of record CADBMA010000110.1, on the reverse strand, counting down.
ATGACGGTATGGTTTATGCTGCAGGCAACAATATTTTGGTTGCGATTGATATCCGCAATGGTCAAAGATTGTGGGAGCGGGAATTTGGAAGCAGCAATCAACCTTGGTTGGCAGGAAAGATTTTGTATGTACTTTCTGATATCTCTCATCTTTTGGCTATTGATGTTGAGAGTGGCAAAATTATCTGGGACACCAAGGTTCCAGCCGGTGAAAAGGTTGCAGCCGCGTCTGGAGTAAGCTATGCCGGTCCGGTTTTAGTCAATAATCGCATTTTGGTTACAACATCGAATGGATATGTATTTTATATTTCGCCGTATACCGGAGAAATTATGGGATTTTTGAAGATAAAAGATGGTTCTGCTGTTTCGCCGGTTGTGGCTGATGGCATGGCATTAATTACAACAACCGATGCGGAACTATTGGCTTATCAATAGGAGAAAATGATGCCACTAAAAGTTGCCATTATTGGGCGTCCAAATGTTGGAAAGTCGACGTTATTTAACCGTTTGGCCGGACGAAAATTGGCGATTGTTCATGACAAGCCAGGAGTGACGCGTGACCGCAAAGAAACCGAAGCCCGCCTTCAAGATATGAAGTTGCTGATAATTGATACGGCCGGTTATGAATATTCAAATGAAGATAATTTGGAACGGAGGATGTGGGAGCAGACACAGAAGGCAATTTCTGCCGCCGATGTTTGCCTGTTTTTATACGATGCCCGCGATGGTTTGCAGCCATATGATGAACATTTAGCAGATATTTTGCGCAAAGCTCACAAGCCGGTGGTATTGTTGGCCAATAAGTGTGAGGGGGCTATGCAGGAAAATAGCCGCTTTGAAGCTTATAAGCTTGGCTTGGGTGAACCGATAGCTTTTTCGGCAGAGCATGGTTTGGGTATGCTTGATTTGTACGAAGCGCTGAAAAAATATTATAAGCCTGAAGATGACAGACAATCAGAAACAATGGAAGATGATACAGATACGACAAAGCGCCCAATTCAGCTGGCTATTGTCGGGCGCCCCAATGTTGGAAAGTCAACTCTGGTAAATGCTTTAATAAAAGACGAGCGCATGCTTACCGGTCCGGAGGCTGGAGTTACCCGTGATGCAATTGCTTTGGATTGGGAGTGGTGCGGACATAAGATTAAGTTGGTTGATACGGCGGGTTTGCGTCGCCATTCAAGGGTGAGTGATTCGCTTGAAAAAATGTCGGCGGCCAGTTCAAAACATGCTGCGTTTATGGCGCAGGTTGTGATTTTGGTGCTTGATGCTGATGCTGTTTTGGACAAGCAAGATTTGACTATTGCTGCACAAGTTTTAGAAGAAGGGCGAGCGTTGATTATTGCGGTCAACAAATGGGATATTGCCAATCGCAAAGAGGCTCTTGATAAGCTGAACTATAAGTTGCGCACTTCATTGACGCAAGCAGAAGGAATTCCAACGGTTACGATTTCGGCTTTGAAAAACGAAGGTCTGGACAAGTTGATGAGCGCGGTTTTGAAAGTATATCAACGTTGGAATATGCGCATTCCAACAGCTCCGCTCAATAAATGGTTTGCAGATGTTACCGATGCCAATCCTCCGCCACTGGGCAAAAATAAGCGTCGGATAAAATTGCGTTATATTACACAAGCCAAGACGCGTCCGCCGGCGTTTGTTATTTTTTCAAGCAATCCTGAAGGTTTGCCGGATTCGTATTTGCGTTATTTGACGAATAATTTGCGTGATACATTCAATATGGGCGGCATACCTTTGCGGATTAATGTTCGTAAGACTGGCAATCCGTATGCGGATAAAGAATAGTTAAGATTAGATGTTCTCGTCATTGCGAACGAAGCGACACAATCCGGTATAAAAAAACTCCCCTACTAAAGGGGAGTTTTTTTATGTATCAGGCGCCAGCTATACGCTTTTATGCCACTACCAAGCATAGTTTAGGCCGGCACCTAGGGCATAAGCCTCATAGCTTGAGCCAAAGGTATAGTTCGTCCAAGCATAGGCAGAGAGCGCGTCGGTGAAGCCATAGCGACCGCCAAGCTCGATT
>CADBMA010000109.1 GCA_902795665.1 uncultured Rhodospirillales bacterium | reverse complement strand
TTTGATGCAAGATATAAATTTTGCCATTAATAAACATGATATCTTCATAATTATGGGTGGCTCGGGTTGCGGCAAAAGCAGTATGCTACGTGTGCTGACCGGTCTGATTGAGCCGCTAAAAGGAACAATTTTTATTGACGGAACAAACTTTACGGCAGCAGATGCCGTTACCAAAAATGAGATAATGCAGCGCAATGGTATTTTGTATCAGAGCGGAGCGCTTTTCAGCTCCATGACTTTGGGAGAAAATGTTGCTTTGCCGCTACAGCTCTATACAGACTACTCGGCGTCACAAATTCGAGAACTTGTCAATCTTAAATTGGCGCTGGTTGGTCTAAAAGGTTTTGAAGAATATTATCCATCAGAAATCAGCGGTGGTATGAAAAAAAGAGCCGGACTGGCGCGAGCATTAGCCTTAGATCCGGAAACTGTATATTTTGACGAACCATCGGCCGGACTTGATCCCATAAGCTCAAAATTATTAGACGATCTGATTTTGGACATCAACCATACTTTGGGGACCACAATAGTCATTGTTACTCATGAATTGAATTCTATTTTTGCAGTTGGTAATAACTCAATTTTTCTGGACGGAGAAAGCAAATCTATATTGGCTCGGGGCAACCCCCGCGAATTGTTGAAAAATCCGCCGAATGATAAAGTTTTTGAATTTTTAACTCGAGGAGAAGGCAAAAATGCGCAAAAAACCAAATAATAAACTTATCGGATTGTTTATATTATGCGGTATAGGTATGTTTATTGCAACCATCGGTATGTTTGTATCTGATAAAATTATCCAAGATGACGATCACAAAGTGGTGATGTATTTCACAGAGTCCATCAAAGGCCTTGACGTTGGTTCTCCTGTTATGTTTCAAGGGGTTACAGTTGGCAAAGTTGTAAAGATAGACGTCATTACCGACTTAGAAGATCTCAATTTTAGCATTCCTGTTTATGTAGTATTCAGCCGCAACAAAATTGCCGCCAGCCAACCCCATGAAAATGGTCATAAGCTGCTGGAAGAACTTGTCAAGAAAGGATTGCGCGCACGTTTAGGAACTCAAAATTTTTTGACCGGACAATTGATGATTGAGCTTGAATTTGTTCCTGAAGAAGAAAAGGCAATTTATCGTGGACGCAAAGATTCCTCAATTCCGGAAATTCCAACAGTATTATCGCAATTTGCCGAGATTTCTCAAGGCATACAAGAATTGCCTCTGCGCGAAACAATCAGGAAAGTTAATGAATTTTTAGAAGATTTAAATAATGTCATCATGCCCGATGCCAAGAGAGTTCTTGATGATTTTGGAATAATTCCGCAGCGCACTAAAAGTCTGCCCGAAACCATAAATAACTTTAACCGCACATTGCAAAATATTTCCAATGCCGCGAAATCGTTTGGAAATTTTGCAGATTATCTTGAGCGCCATCCGGAATCATTGCTGCGTGGAAAGGGAGGATATTAAATGAAAAAATATATAATTTTTGGACTGCTTTTGTTGTCATCATGTGGGTTTAGCGCCCAGTCAAAATTCTATCGATTGGAGTCGTCTGCCTCTGATGCGGTCATATCCTCTCGCCGCATGAATGTTGGGGTTGAAGAAGTGACCGTTCCCCAATATGTTGATCGCCCCCAAATTGTGGTCATGGAGGCACAAAGCAATGAACTCAAGGTATCAGAGTTTCATCGCTGGGCAGAGCCGCTGTCATCGGCAATAAGACGGGTATTGGCTGATGACATTTCGCTTTATTTGCCCAATTCTTTGGTTAAACCGCAGACCTATGCCAGCGAGAGTTTTAATTATACCATAAATGTTGAGATTAATAAGTTTGACGCTGTCCTTGGGCAAAACGTCATTTTTGACGCTTGGTGGACAATTTTCAAAAATGGCAAAGTTGTTGCCCGCGGTCGCACCAAGCAAGAAAACAAGCTCCAAAACGGCTACGATGGAATTGCCGCCGAGCAAAGTCGCATGATTAATATTATGGCGCAGCAAATTGCTCAAAAACTTACAAAACTATAAACTACAAGACTACAAGGAAATATAATGCAAGACTTAAAAGAAATATTATCTCATTATGGAGTAAAAGGCGAAGTAACCGGCATCAATGTTGGTCCGATGGTTCAACAAATTGAGTTTTTGCCCGAAGCCGGCACCAAAATCAAGAGCATAACGGCATCATTATCGGATATTGCGCGTGAGATGGGGGTTTCGTCCCTGCGTGTTGAGCCGATATCCGGCACCTCCAAGCTTGGTTTTGAAATTGCTGCAGAAAAGATGTCCACGGTTGATTTTGTTCAGGTTGTGCAGAGTGATGACTTTCAGTCA
>CADBMA010000108.1 GCA_902795665.1 uncultured Rhodospirillales bacterium | reverse complement strand
TACGATACACGCGCACCGCCAAAAGCATAATTTTTTAACCGAATTTAATTAATGCCGGAAGTTAGACTTCTTGGTTTTTGTGAACTTATTTAATAAAGGAAAAAATATGCAAAAACAAAATTTGGCAGTCATATCTGCCGTTTTGGCTTTGGTGTGTGCAAATTCTGCCAAAGCCAGTGATAGTGAACTCTTAAAAAGAATTGAACAATTAGAAACCCGTATCAATGAATTAGAAAACAACCAAACACAAACACCGATACCTGCCGCACAGGTAACGCCGATGAGCTCTGCCAGTGCGTTTAACCCGTATATCAGCGTGGTTTTGAACGGTGCATATAATTATTATTCCAATAAAGATAAAGAAATCAGCGGATTTCAAATCGGTGAAGAAGGCGAAAGTCCAGATAAAGGGTTTAGTTTAGGTGAGTCTGAAATCAATATTGGAGCCAATGTTGATGATAAATTCTTGGCAAATTTGACTGCTGCCGTGGTTAATGAAAACGGAGATGATAAAATAGAGCTGGAAGAAGCCTATGTACAGACTATTGGCTTGCCGTACGGAATTGTGGCAACTGCCGGCCGAATGAAACCGGTGTTCGGATATCTGAACGAAAAACATGCTCATACTGATGAATTTGCTGACAGACCTCTGCCTTATCGAGTATTTTTGAACAATGCTTATCGTGATGATGGAATACAGGCATCGATAGTTTTGCCGACAGATTTTTATGCTGAAATTGGCGGCGGTTTATATAGAGGCGGATATTTTCCTGCTTCGTCAGAAGGTTCGGGGGACGGCGCCGCAAATGCCTTTGTAAAGTTCGGAGGCGATATAACCGACAGCCAAGCATGGTTGGCGGGCTTTTCATACCTTTATGCCAAAAGCAACAAAGGTCGTGAGAGTGATGACATTGATTTCAAAGGCAAAGATAACCTTTATGGTCTATCTTTGAAATATACCTATGCTCCGACTGGCAATAACAAAGAAAGCGAGTTCGCGCTTCAGGGCGAATATTTGTTCCGCGATGAAAAAGGCAAATACAATATCGAGGATGCCGGATTTGAGCAATATAACAACAAATCTTCCGGTTGGTATCTGCAGGGGACATACAAATTTATGACCAATTGGAAAGTCGGCTATCGTTATGCTCAAATGCGCCCTGATGATGTGCTCAACAGTTTTAAGGATACGCCGCTTGACTCACAAGGGCATAAACCTCAGATGCACTCTTTAATGCTTCAGTGGAACAATTCGGAGTTTTCACGCATTCGTTTGCAATATAACTATGACAAAACAAGCAAGAAAGATGATAACCAAATTGTGCTTGAATACACCATGAGCTTTGGCGCACATGGGGCTCATAGCTTCTAAGGAGATACAGATATGAAGAAATTTATATTGTTCTTAATGGTGGCAACACTTTCAGCCACTAAAGCTTTTGCTTTGAATGTTTTTACCTGTGAGCCGGAATGGAAGAGTTTAACTGAAGAAATAACTAAAGATAAAGCCGATGTCTACAGTGCCACCAATGCCAGTCAAGATGTGCATTATATTCAAGCCAAACCTAGCCTGATTGCCAAGATTCGCAAAGCCGATATGGTCGTATGCTCCGGTGCCGGTCTGGAAGTCGGTTGGTTGCCGCTTGTGTTGCGTAAAGCCGGCTCGGCAAAGGTGCAGGAAGGCGGAGAAAATTTTATTTATGCGGCTCAATATGTGCCAACGATTGAAAAACCGACGCGTATAGACAGAGCTGATGGCGATGTCCACCCTGAAGGTAATCCGCATTTGCATCTTAATCCGTATAATATGTTGAAAGTTGGCAAAGTTATTGCAGACAAACTAGCGGTGATTGATAGCGAAAATGCAAGCTTTTATGTTCAAAATTACAATGATTTTGCTGCTAAAATGCGTAGCAAAATCAAAAATTGGGAACAAAAAGCAGCAGAGCTTAAAGGCACAAAAGCTATCACCAATCATGTCAATATGAGCTATTTATTTGATTGGCTAAAAATAAAAACTATCGGAACCTTAGAGCCCAAACCGGGAATTCCCGCAACATCAAAGCATTTGAGCGAACTCAAAAACCTGACAGAACAGAATAAGATAGCTTTTATTGCTTATGCTCCTTTTGAAAGCGCAAAGCCTGCCGAATGGCTCTCTCAGGAAAGCGGGGTTAATACGATTGTTTTGCCTTATACCATCGGCGGAAATAAACAAGTAAATAATTTGTTTGATTTGTATGAAGTTAGCATTGACTTAATGCTATCAGCAAAAGGAAAATAAAATGAGCGAACTGTTGATTTTATTGCCGGCTTTAACCATCGGGTTGCTTATGATGTTAATCCATGTACCTTTAGGACAAGAAGTCTTAAGACGCGGTATTATTTTTATTGATTTAACTCTGGCGCAACTTGCTGCTATGGGGGCAATATTTGCTAGTATGTTAGAGCTTGGGAGTTTTTTCTCCCAAGCTGCGGCTTTGTTATGTGCCTTTTTGGGCGGAATATTCTTTAAGACAATGGAAAAGCATTTCAAGGAAATAGCCGAAGCTGTAATCGGATGCACTTTTGTGCTCTCGGCAACTTTAGTTGTTTTGGTGCTTTCCGGTAATCCGCATGGTGCCGAAAACATCAATGATATTCTATCCGGACAACTCCTGTTTGCATCCTGGCAAAATGTTGCCTTTGCCGGAACGGTATTTTTAAGTGCAACAGTTTTGGTTTATACCAAGCCGGAATTGTTTTTGAAAAAATATTTCTACATTGTGCTGGCTTGCGTTATAACAACATCTGTGCAAATCTGTGGGGTTTATTTGGTGTTTGCCTCGTTGATATTTCCGGCTGTAGCAACAAGTTATATGACCGATGAGCACAAACGCAGATTAACTGAATATGCAGGCGAAAGTTTCGGCTTTATAATCGGTTTAATCGTATCATATTACTTTGATTTGCCTGCCGGACCGGCAATCGTGTGGGGAATATCACTAATGATGCCTGTTTGCTTGATAATGAAAGTAAAGCAAAACAACTAATTTAGCGTAAATAAAAATCCGAGTGTTAAAACTCGGATTTTTTGATTATTCAATATCCAACAGACTTTTGGCAAAATCATCGGCGTTAAATTCGTTTAGATCATCGATACTTTCGCCCACACCGATAAAGTGGATAGGAGTAGGGTGCTCATCGGCTATGGCAACAAGAATCCCCCCTTTGGCAGTGCCATCAAGCTTGGTAATAATCAAGCCGCTGATATTGACTGCCTGACTGAAAGTTTCAACTTGTGAAAGCGCATTTTGTCCGTTGGTAGCATCTAAGGTCAGAATAGTTGCATGAGGAGCTTGAGGTATAATTTTTTTGATAACTTTATCAATTTTTTTTAGCTCTTCCATCAATCCGCTTTTGTTTTGCAGTCTTCCGGCGGTGTCAATAAAAACAATGTCGTCGTCATTTTTTATGGCTTGTCCCAGTCCATCGTAGCACAATCCGGCGCTATCGCATCCTTGCGGTCCGGCAAAAACTCTGACATCGGCGCGTTGCCCCCATATTTGCAACTGTTCAACGGCTGCGGCGCGGAATGTATCAGCGGCAATCAGAGAAACCTTTAAGCCCTGATTTTTGAATTTTTGAGCCAATTTGCCGATGGTTGTGGTTTTGCCTGCACCGTTCACGCCTACCATCATAATTACAAAAGGTTTCTGGGTGAAATCAATTTGTAAAAGCTGTTGGCTGGGGAGTAATATTTTTTGGATTTCATCAGCTAGGCGGCGGCGAATTTCTTGTGGTTCAATATCTTTATCTTGCCGTTGTGTACCGAAAGATGCGATAATTTTGGAAGATGTCTTAACTCCCATGTCCGAAGTTATCAGTAGTTCTTCCAATTCTTCTAATGTGGCATTGTCCAATTTTTTTTTGGTAAAAATATCACCGATGCCGCTGCTTAATCTCACAGACGACTTTTTAAGTCCCGAGCTGAGGCGATTTAACCAGTTAATCATTAATATTCTCTCCTTTTTCTCGCAGAATTTTGGCTCTTTCACGTCGTTTTTCAATATCAATTTGAGGCATTCTGGCTGCCGGTGTTCCGGGTCGTTCGGAATAAGGAAAAACGTGCAGACGTGTAATTTCGGCTTCATCAACCAGTTTTAGTGTGTTGGTAAAGTTTTCATCGCTTTCGGTTGGAAATCCGCAAATAAAATCGGCTCCAAAAACAGCGTCGGGGCGAACTTTGCGAATTTTGCTGCATAAATTTATTACATCTTCGCGGGAATGGCGGCGCCCCATGCGTTTTAGTATCAAATTGTCACCTGACTGTACCGAAAAGTGAAAAAACGGGTGAATATTTGGGTATTCTGCAATCAATTTGATGAAATTATCATCAATGGCTGCCGGATCAAGTGAGCCAAACTGTAAAGATGGAAGTTGAGGAAAAGTTTGTAATATTGTGGCGACTAATGCGCTGAAAGATGGTTGATAAGAGCAAACATCGACACCGGTTAAGCATATCTGTTCAAAACCTTTTTCTAAGAGAGTGGATATTTGTTGCAATATTTGGTCTTGTGCCACTGAACGATTGTTTCCCCGTGCAAAGGGGACAATGCAATAAGTGCAGCGGTGATTGCATCCTTGTTGTATCTGCACAAATGCACGTTGCCGGCCTTCAAAACCGGTAATCAGATAATCGTCATATCCATCGTATTTGAAAATGTCACCGACAATGGTTTTTTCGGACAAATCACCATTAATATACAGTTCCAGAGCGGTTTTTTCTTTGTTGCCGAGTACCAAATCAACCTCAGGCATTTGAGCAAAAATTTGAGGATTGACTTGTGCTGCGCAGCCGGTTACCACAATCCTAGCTTGAGGATTATGGTGGCGTAACTTGCGTACAGTCTGACGGCATTGGCGTTCAGCTTCTTTGGTCACAGCGCAAGTGTTGACAATAATCAGATTGTCAATATCTTGAAATTTTTCTTTTAATATTTCGGACTCGTAACTGTTAATTCTGCAGCCCAAAGTTACAACTTCTACCATTTTTATCTCCGTCCTTAATATAAAGAAAATATCAACTAGCGCAAGTAAAAATAAACATTTTGTCGATTAATATTTAAGCTTGACAACTTTTAATTTTAAATTTAACAAAAATCTGTTTTTGTGGGGCGAATTTTTATTGTAAATGCTTATTTTGCGGCAATAGCAAAAAATAAATGAAAGAAAATGAAAAAAAGTCTTGACCAATTGTTTTTTTATATGTATATACTGTCCAAGTGATTTAATGGTCCCATCGTCTAATGGTTAGGACATCACCCTTTCACGGTGGTAATATGGGTTCGAATCCCGTTGGGATCACCAATAAAAAAGCTCCTTAAACGGAGCTTTTTTTTGTTGACCCTAGGGCTTCGAACCCACGGGTTCGTTCAATTCCGGCTAAGGATTTTGT
>CADBMA010000107.1 GCA_902795665.1 uncultured Rhodospirillales bacterium | reverse complement strand
CCGCCTGCAAAGGAAAATTGAATTCAATTTTGTTGATATTTGACTATAAATATTAAATTTATTTATTTTTAATGTTGCAAATATTTTTATACAAAAGATACTACTTCAGGCAATGACTTTAGATAAAATAGCTAAAATGTGCAAAAGCGACAAAAATGCCGTTTTGCTTTATTTGGACCGATTGCTATAACATAACAAAACCCCCGCCGGATTTGTTCAGCGGGGGTTTGCGCAATATCCATTCAGCTATTGCTAAATCATAGCCATACCGCCGTTAATATTTATTGTTTGTCCGGTAATATATTGTGCTTCATCGCTGGCCAAAAAGGCAACAACATTAGCAATATCTTGAGCTTCACCCAGTTTTCCTTCTGGTATTTTGGCCAACAAAGCCGCTTTTACGTCATCAGGCAAAACATCGGTCATCGGTGTGCGAATAAATCCCGGAGCAACCGAATTAACCGTAACACCGCGCGAACCGACTTCTTGAGCCAAGCATTTATTCATCGCAATCATTCCGGCCTTAGAAGCAGAATAATTGGCTTGTCCGGCGTTTCCGGTAACACCTACCACCGAAGCAATACCGATAATGCGGCCGAAGCGGCGTTTCATCATTCCGCGAACCGCTGCTTTTGCAAGCTTAAATCCGGCAGTAAGGTTTACATCAAGAACCAACTGCCAGTCTTCATCACTCATTCTGATAAAAAGATTATCCTTAGTCAGGCCGGCGTTGTTTACCAAAATATCAATGCGGCCAAACTTTTCCTCAACATCTTTAATCAGCTGATTGATTGATTCTGCATTGGTCAAATCGGCAACAAAATACTCTACTCTGTCACCTAATTCTGATTTTAGTTTTTCCATATTTTCTGTACGACGATCAGTCAGTGCCAAAGTTGCACCCTGAGCATGAAGAGTGCGGGCAATCTTATCGCCCAATCCACCATTAGCTCCTGTTATTAAAGCAATTTTATCATTAAGTTCAAACATATTTCATTCCTTTACTGTTGTTATAAATTTTTAGCCAATTCTTCTATTTCCGCAAGTGTGCATACTGATGCGGAATTAATGTCTTTATATGCCCGTTTAACCATACCTGATAACACTTTTCCTGCGCCTAATTCATAGATATCAGTCACACCCTGATTGTGCATATAATCCATAGTTTCGCGCCAACGTACTGAGCCGGTAACCTGCTCTACAAGGTGTTTAATTATTTCTTTTTCATCTGTTATCGGGGTTGCTAAAACGTTCGAAATCAGCGGTATTTGTGCCGGTGAGGCCTTAACTTCCATAAACACCCGCGCCATAACTTCTGCCGCCGGTTGCATTAGCGGACTATGAAACGGAGCGCTAACCGGAAGTTTTACACAGCGTTTTGCGCCAAACTCGGTTGCAATTTCAACTGCTTTTTCTATTGCCGCAATGTGACCGGAAATAACCACCTGCCCATCAGAGTTATCGTTTGCTGCAACACATATGTTGTCTTTATCCTCACAAGCCTCTACCAATGCGCTCACATCATTATACGAAAGCCCCAATACTGCAGCCATTCCGCCCACTCCGAGCGGAACCGCACGCTGCATTGCGTCACCGCGAGCTCTCAACAATCTTGTTGTGTCCGCCAGAGAAAAAACGCCGGCCGCACAAGCGGCTGAATATTCGCCCAATGAGTGCCCTGCAACAAAATCTGCTTTATCCTTCAAATTAATTCCGAACTCTTTTTCCAGCACACGAACCGCAGCCATCGAAACCGCCATTAATGCCGGCTGGGCATTTGCCGTCATTGTCAGTTCATATTCCGGACCATTTGTCATCAACTGAAACAAATTCTGATTGAGAGTATCATCAACTTCTGCAAAAACTTCCCGCGCAGCTGCAAAATTATCAGCCAGCTCTTTGCCCATACCGACAAATTGCGAACCCTGCCCAGGAAAAACAAAAGCGTTTTTCATAAAAAAACCTCTTTACCTCTATTATTGTTACGCTTTGTTTAAACTTAAAAATAACAAAAAGTCAAGTTAAAAAACTTTTGTTAACCATCAAGAAAGAATCCATAAGATATAATACGCACATTAAACGCAATAAATACGGAAACAAAAATGCCTAAGAAAAAGAAAAAAATTTCCACTTATTACCAAATCAGCCGCCGTGTTTATGGTATGCTCCTTATTCTGATAAGCCTTGTTTTTTGGGCTGCTGTAGGGTGCTATTCACCACACGACAATTCTTTCAACTATGCCGGTGATAAAATATCCAATATTTTAGGATCTTTCGGAGCCAATAGTGCCGATATCATCATTACTTTTTGGGGATTATCATTACCGCTGTATTTGTTGGCTTTTTGTGCTTGGGGGTACCAGTTATGCCGCTTGCAGCCCATATCTTTCTATGGATTTAGGGTTTTGTCATGGATGATTGGTCTTTGTTTTACAGCTTTATCTGTGTCATATTTCAATCTTGGCGGAGAGGCCGGAAAACTTTTGCTTAAACACATCTTGGAAGTCACTCCGCAATTTTCTTATCGCCGTCAAATAATCTGCTCTATCTCCGGATTTATAGGTTTTGCAAGCTTAAGTTTTGCTGCCGGCATACCTTTCAAATTTTGGATTGATAGCCTCATCGGTTTGGGAATTTTTATCTTTCGTTGCATAAAAACTTTTGGCAAAATATGTCGTATCATTTTTAACGCAATTCGCCATATAAACCTGAAAAAACCAGAGAAAAAAGAAAAAAGAGAGCCTGTCTTCAACAGCAATCAAGAAAGACAGCCGGAAATTATTGAAGCGCCTAAATTCAAAGAAAAAGCCGAAATCAAAAACAAAACTGTAAAAACATCTTCAAAAGAAGAAACAAAAACATCAAACAAAAACGGATACAACTATCCGGGGCTTTACCTTTTATCAAAACCGCAAAACAGCGAAACCACATCTGTCAGTGAAAAAGAGCTTGAAACAACCGCTCGAAAGCTTGAATCTGTACTGCAAGAATTTGGGGTTAACGGAAGCATTGTTAAAATTCGCCCCGGCCCTGTGGTTACACTTTACGAACTCGAACCCGCCCCCGGAACCAAAACAGCAAGAGTTATCGGACTTTCTGATGATATTGCTCGCTCCATGTCAGCCGTTTCGGTTCGAATTGCGGTTGTTGCCGGCAAAAATACTATCGGTATAGAATTGCCTAACCTCAAAAGAGAAACTGTTTGGCTGCGTGATTTGTTTGAAGGAAAAGGCTTTTCTGAAACCAAAAACACTCTTAACGTCGTACTGGGAAAAGATATCGGCGGTGAAAATACTTATGCCGATTTGGCCAAAATGCCTCACTTGTTGGTTGCCGGAACAACCGGATCAGGAAAATCTGTCGGCATGAACTCAATGATTTTATCATTGCTTTATCGTATGCGTCCAGATGAGTGCAAACTTATCATGATTGATCCTAAAATGCTCGAATTTTCTATTTACAACGGCATTCCGCATTTGCTCACTCCGGTCATTACCGATCCAGCAAAAGCGGTTATCGGTCTCAAATGGGCTGTTTCTGAAATGGAAAAAAGATATAAAGCTATGGCTCAACTAAATGTTCGCAATATTTCTGGCTACAACACCCGTCTGGAGGAAATGCGCAACAGCGGTGAAAAACACACCCGAACCGTACAAACCGGTTTTGATATGGAAACCGGCGCCCCCATTTACGAAGAACAAGAAATTGATTTAACCCCTCTGCCCTATATTGTAATTATTGTCGATGAAATGGCAGATTTGATGTTGGTTGCCGGCAAAGAGGTTGAGGCGGCAATTCAGCGTTT
>CADBMA010000106.1 GCA_902795665.1 uncultured Rhodospirillales bacterium | reverse complement strand
TTGAACGAACCCGTGGGTTCGCCCCTCTCGGGAAGACAGAAAACCGCACCACATAAGGTGCGGTTTTTATATTGGCGTACCCGGAGGGATTCGAACCCACGACCTTTGGCGTCGGAGGCCAACACTCTATCCAGCTGAGCTACGGGTACACAACACTATACTATTTGGGCTATTAATACCCCGAAAAAAAAATAAATGCTACATTTTTTTTAATTTGCATAAATAATTCTTGACTTTTATGGATAAAACAGTTATCAACAGGCAACAATATTGTTTTTCAAGGATTGGAATAATGGTAAAAAAATGTGATATTTCAGGCACCGGCGTTATGAGCGGTAACAATGTAAGCCATGCTAACAATCGTACCCGTCGCCGTTTTCTGCCTAATTTGCAAGTTGTTTCGCTGTTTAGTGAAGCTTTGAATCAAACTTTTAAACTGAAAGTTTGCACTAAGACCTTGCGTTCTATTGAACACAACGGCGGTTTGGATGGTTATTTAGAGGCAACTTCCGGCAATAAATTGACATTGGAAGCTCAAAAAATTAAAAAGGCTCTGATTGCCAAAAAAGGCCCGATTGCTAAACCTGAGAAAAAAGCTGTTCGCAATCAGCCGGCTCGTGTTGCTAAGGTTGCTGCTAAAAAAGCTGCTAAATAGTATAAACGTCTTTATAACAAAAAAACCTGCAATTTTGCAGGTTTTTTTTATTTTTGTACGATTATTTGCTCACAACAACCATTGCTTCACGCAGCAAACGATCGTTTATCATATATCCGGTCTGCAATTCGGCAATAACAGTCCCTGCCGGTTTGGTTTTATCTTCCACTTCCTGCACCACTTGATGAAATGCCGGATCGAAGACTTTTCCCATTGGCTCCATCTTACTAATACCGAATTTGTTTAACACTTTCATCAATTCCGACTCGGTTAATTCTACTCCTTTGCGAAATTGTTCGAACTGCTCACTTGTTTCGCCTTTGGCAGCGTCGAGAGCGCGATGAAGATTATCCGCAACCGACAGCAACTCTTTTGCAAAAGATGAAACTGCATATTTATAGTTCTTATCAATCTCTTGAGCGCAGCGTTTTTTGGTATTTTCAGAATCGGCGCAAGCACGAAGATATTCATCTTTAAGGTGAGTATTTTCTGCTTCAAGCTCTTGAATTTTATCTTCAAGTTCTTTCACAGATACTTCATCAGTATCTTCATTCTCCTCCGGAATATTTTCAACTTCATCTGCATCTTCGATAACTTCATCAATGTTTTTATCTTTTTTCATTTTTTCCTCTTTAACTTTGAAATAAAAGCTCATATATTTCACTTATATAAAATTTAGTGACTAAACCCAAACAAGTCAAGACTGTAAGTTTTTATTTGCGGTTTTAATTAATTATTAAAACTAAAGACGTATGATAAGCCATTGATTATTTTGTATGGAGACGATGGGGATGATTTTGAAAAACGGTGTCAATATTGATAATTATAGACCTTTGCCGAAAGATTTTAACAAGAAGAAAAACATTATGTCTTTTGGTGCGGTTAATAATCCCATTTTGGCTGAAATACAAAATTTGGCTCGCCGGCAATGCCTTAGCAAAGAAGATTGGCCGACACTGGATACTATTAACGCTTGGATGATAACTGCCGAAACCGCAACTTTTATGAAATGGGGCGGTCTGGGAATGGTAGCCTCGGAGTTACCTGAATCTTTTAACAGCGTTTTTGCTCCTTCTAAAGATAAGATTACAATTATAACTCCGATGTATATTGGCAACACCGGAAAAAAGGCTGCTGATTTTGATGGAAAAATATACCATGGCGCCCAGAAAAATGATATTGAATTAACCAAAATTGATACATTAAAAGTTCCCTTCATCGGGGATCATAGCTCTTTGCTCAAACACACCGTTGAAGTTTGGAAGGGTACCTTTAATAAGGTAGAATATGTGTTTTTGCATAATGAGCGGTTTTTTTCAATTAATCCTCACAAGGACAATCCGCCGGCGCAGGACGGATGTTATGTGTTAAATGTTAATAACATAAATGAAGTTGAGCGTTTTGCTTTCTTTTCAAAGGCGGTTTATTGCCTTATACGTCATCTGCTTGAGAAAAATAATTGTGATTTGAAAATGCCCAATCTGCTGGTGGCCAACGACTGGCACAGCGGAGCCATTTCCGGACTTTTGAAATATTTTCCACTGGCACAGCTAGAAGCCGGAACGGTTGATATGACAGTTGTAGAACAATTAAAAAAAATACCGGTAATTCATCTGGCGCATCATCTGGGATATCAAGGTTGGGACTATCCTAATACTGCAAAACTGCTAAATTCTTTGTACGAAAACTTGAGCAGTCTGATATTCAAAAATGCTAAAGCCATTAAAAACAGCAATCCGCGCGCAAATAATACGCTGATTGTACATGATTGCTACAATCAGGCATCTTGCAATTTTCATCTTGCCGATCGTGTTATTACCGTATCAAAAAATTATATGGAAGAAGTGTCTAAAGAGCTTGATTTTGGGTATGACTTTCGCGATATTTTAAAAATCCGCAAAGATCACCGCAATTTTTTTGGAATTGTTAACGGATATTCAAAGAGCTTGATTTCTCCAAATAAGCAAAAAATTGACAGCATTAATCGTTATTTTGATCCTTTCCGCTTTGTTTTTTATGATGAAAACAATATTGACGGAAAGCTGGAAAATAAAAAAGAATTTATTCGGTTGCTCTCGGAGATTGCACGCAATAAGGATTTTAAGCAAAAAGTTATTCCGCTAATCGATATTTATAAGTTCAAAAATATTTCTCAATCTGTTAAAGACATTGCAAATACACCTATAATCTGCGCAACCAGTCGTCTGGTTGAGCAAAAGGGGTATGATGTTGCCGCGCAGTCTATTATTAATTTGGTTGAACATTTCAGCAAGTTGCACAATATTGAACCGCCGATTTTTATTTTGGGCGGGGCCGGAGATGCACAGTGTTTTGAAAACCTGACTAATTTAAAAGATAAGGTTTCAGAAAGCAATCCTGAGTTTGGGGAAAGGATTTTTGTATTTCGCGGTTATCAAGATGATTTTGCATATGCAATACAGTTGGCGTCTGATTTTTATATGATGCCATGCCGTTTTGAACCCTGCGGACTAACACAAATGGAAGCTATGGCAAAAGGTGCTTTGCCAGTGGCTATGTCTACCGGCGGACTGGTTGATACAATTGATGATAGAGTTGATGGTTTTCGTACTGAAGTGTTCTTTTCTCCGCATAAACGTCGTGTTTATGGGTCAAATCTGGACGCACAAAGACTGAAAAATAATGTTAATGCATATACTGAAACGCTGGAAAAAGCTCTTGAAACTTTTTATTTTAATCATGATGAAATATTGAAAATGACATTCAACGCCATGCACAAAGACTTTGGCTGGGATGTTGAGGGCGGCAGCATCTATAAATATTATCAGTTATTTAAAACCGGACATATTTAGTCTTAAAAAAACAGATTTTTTGCTTGTAACGCAACCATTTTTTTAATACTGTACGACTATACTTAATCACTTTTAGGGAGAATAATATGGCAGAAACTTCCGTAGCAATGCAAATTGCGACCAAATGGCGTAAAAAACGCGGCTCATTAATTATGGCTCTTCATGAGCTGCAAGATATCAAAGGCTATGTTCCGTGGGATGATGCAATGGAACTGGCTCAGGCAATGAATATTCCTTTGGCTCGCATTTATGAGGTTCTTACTTTCTATAACTTCTTCAAGCTTGATGCTCCGGGAAAAGCTGTAATTTCGGTTTGCACCGGAACGGCATGCTATCTTAAAGGTAATGATAAAACTTTAGAAGAATTTAAAAAACAGCTGGGTATTAATGAGGGAGAAAGCACTGCGGATCGAATGTTTCATTTGCAATGCGTGCGTTGTGTCGGTTGTTGCGGCTTGGCTCCGGTTTGTGTGGTCAATGGCAAAACGTATGGACGCGTTACCACCGGAGATGTATCTAATATCATTGCCGAGTGGCGCAAAAAGTTTGAAGAAGAAGACAAGGAGTAACTCACATGGCTGATATGAGCGAAATTGAAAAAAAATTTGATATTCACGAAATTGCTAAGAATAAAAATCAGGATTTGGAGCGTTTTGTATGCAATATTTATTGCTGTCATTCTACGGGATGCAAGTCTTCGGGAAGTGATGAAATTTTGGAATTATTGCAAAAAGCTATTGAAGAACACAATTTGCAGGGCAAAGTTCGAATTGTTGCCACCGGCTGTATGGGACTTTGCGCTCAAGGACCTTTGCTGCGGGTTGAGATTAAGGGGCAGAAAGACATTCTGTACAAGAGAATTGAGCCGCTAATCGCCCGTATTATTGTTACCGAGCATATTGTTCCGGCGCTTAATCTTGAAGCGGGTGAAGAATTTGTTTTGCCCGATTTTTTGCAAAAATATGTACTGTCATTAGATTTGCCTTTCTTCAAAAAACAAGAAAAAGTGGTTTTGAAAATGGCCGGACATCTTGATCCGGAAGATATTCAGGAATATATTGCCGCCGGCGGTTATTTGGCTTTGGAAAAAGTGTTAAAAACCATGACACCGCAAGAAGTTATTGAAGAAATTAAAAAATCAGGTTTGCGCGGACGCGGCGGAGCAGGATTTTCTACCGGCACCAAGTGGGATTTTGCCTCACGCGTTAAAACTGTAGATGATAAATTTATTATTTGTAACGGTGATGAAGGCGATCCCGGAGCTTATATGGATCGCAGTATATTGGAAGCTAATCCGCACGCCGTTATTGAAGGTATGATGATTGCAGCTTATGCAATAGGCGCGACCGAAGGTTGGTTTTATATACGTGCCGAATATCCTTTGGCGGTTGAACGAATTGAGAAAGCCATCAAAGCTTGCAAGAAAACACGCCTGCTGGGCAACAATATTATGGGCACCGATTTTAGCTTTAATATTGATATTCGCCTTGGGGCCGGAGCTTTTGTCTGCGGTGAAGAGACGGCTCTTATCCACTCTATTGAAGGCAAACGCGGTACACCGCGCCCTCGCCCACCATATCCGACTGATAAAGGATTGTGGGATAAACCAAGTTGTATCAATAATGTCGAAACTTTGGCGAATGTTGCATCTATTATCCTCAAGGGGGCTGATTGGTTTGCCTCTTTTGGTACGGCAACATCAAAAGGTACAAAAGTTTTTGCTTTGACCGGACAGGTTGAGCACTCCGGATTGATTGAAGTTCCGATGGGAACCACCATAAATGAAATTGTCAACGAGATAGGCGGCGGCGTTCCAAATGGTAAAAAACTCAAAGCGGTACAAACCGGCGGACCTTCAGGCGGGGTTATACCGACTGAATATATTAACTTGCCGCTGTGCTACGAAGAACTTAAAAAAGTCGGTTCCATTATGGGCTCAGGCGGAATGAT
Source organism: uncultured Rhodospirillales bacterium (assembly GCA_902795665.1). Classification (GTDB taxonomy): domain Bacteria; phylum Pseudomonadota; class Alphaproteobacteria; order RF32; family CAG-239; genus JAFUYI01. The sequence continues at coordinate 2,849 of CADBMA010000106.1, read as the reverse complement.
TGTTATTGATGAAAGCTCTGATATGGTTGATTTGGCCAAGTTTTATCTTGATTTTACGGTTGATGAATCTTGCGGAAAGTGCGCTCCTTGTCGTATTGGCGGCAAACAGATGTTGCTTTTGCTTGAAAAAATCAGCAAAGGCCGCGGCACTAAAGCAGATATTGAGCAGCTTCGTCAAATTGCCAGCGCCATGCAGAAAGCGTCTCTATGCGGTCTGGGGCAGACTGCTCCCAATCCGGTGCTTTCAACCTTGCGCTTTTTTGGCGAAGAGTATGAATCAAAAGTGGCAAAATAAACTAGAGGAGCTTGAACTATGGTAAAAATAAAAATTGACAATCACGAAGTTGAAGTTGCTGCCGGCACCTCTATTTTGGAGGCCGCTCGCAGCGTTCAGATTGAAATTCCAACTCTCTGCAATCACCCAGATGTTGACCCTTCTGCCGGTTGCGGAATGTGTATTGTCCGTGTTAACGGGCGGATTATGCGTTCTTGCTGCACTCCGGTGGCTGAAGGTATGGAGATTGTTACTACTGATGCCGAGTTGTTTGAAACTCGCCGCATGGTTTTGAAGTTAATTTTGAGCAACCACCCCAATTCTTGCCTTTCATGCGCGCGTTCAGGTGCTTGTGAGCTGCAAGATATGGCCAATACTTTTAATATTTGCGATGCACCTTTGCCCAATTTGACCAAGCGTTATGATCTTGATGATTCTACCAAGGCCGTGGTTTTAGACAATTCAAAATGTATTTTGTGCGGTCGCTGTGTTGAAGTCTGTCAAAACCAGCAAGATGTTTGGGCATTGAGCTTCTTAAACCGCGGACTGGCCACGCGGATTATGCCGGCGAACGGCATCAATTTGGCAGACAGTCCATGCATTAAATGCGGGCAATGTTCGGCACACTGCCCAACCGGTGCAATTGTTGAATATGATGATACAGCCAAAGTTTGGGAAATGCTGCGTAATCCTGACATTTATACCATTGTGCAGATTGCACCGGCGGTACGCGTTGCCATTGGTGAAGATTTTGGTTTTGATTTTGGGAGCAACCTCACCGGCAAAACTTATGCCGCACTGCGCCGCATGGGCTTTGACAAAGTGTTTGACACCAATTTTGGCGCCGATTTGACAATTATTGAGGAGGCTACTGAATTTGTCCGCCGCTTTACGCAAGAGCCGGAGAGCCTGCCGATGTTTACCTCTTGTTGTCCGGCGTGGGTTGATATGCTGGAAAAATTTAATGCTGACATGATTCCCAATTTTTCTACCTGCAAGTCTCCGCACGAGATGGTGGGTGCCATGGCCAAGACTTATTTTGCGGACAAAGCCGGTATTGATCCGGCCAAGATAAGAGTGGTTTCGGTCATGCCTTGCACCGCCAAAAAATGGGAGATTTCGCGCAGTGAAGATATGAGTTCATCGGGCTATCAAGATGTTGATGTATCGTTAACCACGCGTGAGTTGGTCAAGATGATAAAACAGGCGGGGATTGATTTTCGTAACATTGCCGAAGAAGAAGCTGACAGCCCGCTGGGAGAATATTCCGGCGCCGGCACCATTTTCGGCACCACCGGCGGGGTTATGACTGCGGCGCTGCGTACGGCATATTTTTACATTACCGGACAAGAACTGGAACAGCCGGAATTCAAAGATATTGAGGGCTTGAACGGCATTAAAGAAACCAAAGTGGTCATTAATGGTCACGAGGTTCGGATTGCAGTGGCGCATGGGGTTGGCAATGTGGAAAAGATATTGAGCCGGATTCGCGAGGCCAAGGCCAATGGTGAAGAATTGCCTTATCATTTTGTTGAGGTTATGGCTTGCCGCGGTGGATGTGTTGCCGGCGGTGGGCAACCGCGGGTGATTGGTGCGCAATATGCCAAACCCAATGGCATTACCGATGCAATTAGGGCGCAAAGAGCGCGTGGTTTGTTTGTTGAAGATGAGCAGGCAAGCAATCGTTTGTCGCACCACAATCAGTCGATTAAGACTTTGTATGAGGAGTATATCGGGCAGCCGAATGGTGAAAAGGCGCATCATTTGCTGCACACGCATTATACGCCGCGGCCGATGTATAAAGCTTCGGGTGAATAAAATTAAAAGCGCAGCTTGATGGCTGCGCTTTTTTTTGATGTGGCGAAAAAAAATCCTCTATTCCTACCCCAAAAAAGGGAGGAATAGAGGAAACAGATGAAGAAAGTAAATGTGTGCAGAAAACGAAAGGCTAGTCTAACATGCCTCCATATTGTTTGACTATGCAGTAGTTAGGCATGGTATAGTCTTGTCCGGCAATTCTGACAGTCAGAGAGTGACTGATTTTGTAGCGAAAGAATTGATGTCGATAACCAGTATCCTCGTCTGGTTCGATGATGGTATCCATCAGTTCACAAGTCACTTCGCTTGAGCGGACAACCTCAGGACGATGATAGGGCATGAGCTGACGCGAAAAACCATCATCGTAGGTCGCCACCTGATAAACCACCATATAATTGAGATCAAAGTCTCTCAAGACTACCCTGTACTCCATTACAGAGTCCACAATTGTGACATTACCATCATACCTTTCTGAAGAATATTGAGTGCGGTAATAACCCGTGGAGTGATGCTCAGCATCAAGAAGTTCATCAATGTCGTTAGCAGATGTAGCATATCCTTTGTTAGTACGCAAAGTATCATTCAATACCACTTCTACCGTTTTTTCGGAGGCGGCCTTGGTTTCGGTACGGACCTTAATCCAAGAGGTGTACGAGAGGGTGGTGCCAAGGGTGTCGCCCTCGGGGGAGGTGACGGTGGAGACGGCAAGGTCGGTGCCGGCCTGTCCGGTGTCTACCACTTCGCTGTTGATAATTGC
>CADBMA010000105.1 GCA_902795665.1 uncultured Rhodospirillales bacterium | reverse complement strand
TTTGAAATATCGGATAATATTTCAGTTGCAGACTTTTCTGAAATTTTGCAGCAATCAAATTTTGTGTGTTTGGGTATATATTTATCTGGAACCCTATAATTCAGGAAGTTTTTAGCCATCTTATAAATATATTCAAAACTTTCTCTGTCATTGGGATTGCAATCTTTGACATGATTGGATAGGGATTCCAACTTTGTTAGTGTTGTTTCATCATAAGTCAGCTCTTTATCCGCGTAAACTGCTTTTTCAATCCTTTGGTTGCATCCAGAGTTTTTCAGAGCATTGCTCATTTTGATTCTGGGACGTTTATGGCGCACTTCTTTGTATAGGGAAGATGTTTCTTCGGGAGCAAGAGTATTGTTCAGATATTCCATTTGTACACCAACCTTTCATTTTTGTCTAAATGAAGGGTAACATATATTGGTTAAAAAAACAATATGAAAATCAAAAAAATCTTGATTCTGGCTACATATGACGCCATAATCTGATAAGTGATATAAATTGAATTGGAAAAAGTGATGAAAGTATTGGTCGGATTGAGTGGCGGCGTAGATTCTTCGGCGGTAGCTTATTTGCTTAAACGGGCTGGGCACGAGGTAATTGGCGCAACTATGTCGATATGGGATAAAAATACAAAATTTAATGGGAATCTAAAGGCGGATTCTTGTTTTAGTCCGCATGAGGAACAAGATATTGAGGCGGCGCGTGCAGTTTGCAAAAAGTTGGATATTCCGTATTATGTTTTTGACTGCTCAGAAGAATATAAAAAAATTGTGCTTCATAATTTTAAGAGTGAATATATGAGTGGGCGCACCCCTAACCCGTGTGTTTGGTGTAATGCTACAATTAAATTTGATGCTTTGCCAAATACTGCGCGTATGCAAGGTCTGGAATTTGATAAATTTGCCACCGGCCACTATGCTCGTCTTGATTTTAATGAAAATATCGGGCGTTATCAGATTTTGCGCGGGATTGATTATAAAAAGGATCAATCGTACTTTTTATATCGTTTACGTCAGGAGCAGTTGGCGCGGATTTTGCTTCCATTGGGAGAATACACTAAAACAGAAGTACGTGAATTTGCTCGTTTAGCAGGATTGGATGTTGCGGATAAACCAGACAGTCAAGATTTTTATTCCGGTGATATTAATGATATTTTGCAAAATGAGCCGCGTCCGGGTAATTTTGTTGATAAAAACGGCAAAGTTTTAGGGCAGCATCAAGGTTTTTGGAACTATACAATCGGACAGCGCCGCGGTATGGGTGTTTCTGCAGAAAAACCGTTATATGTAGTTGGCATAGATAAGGATAAAAATGAAGTCGTTTTGGGGTATGATGATGAAACAATGCGTGAATCATTGATTTGTTCCAATGTTTCGTGGTTATCGGTTGCTCCTATTACTGCACCGTGTAAGGTTCTGGCTCGCATTCGCTCATCGCAAGTACCAACTCCTGCGGAGGTGTTGCCGATTGATGGTGATTGTTTGGAAGTAAAGTTTGAAAATTTGCAAAAAGCTATCGCTCCGGGACAATCAGTAGTTTTTTATGACAACGATATTGTTCTTGGCGGCGGAATTATAAGCAAATAAAAGCTTTTTAAGGCTGGCACTATCAAGAAATGGCGTCAACAAATGCTTTTTGGATTTTTGAGAGCTGTAAAATTGAATCTATTTCAGCATATTCTTCATCACCATGTGCATTGGCTCCGGTGATGCAATGCATGATGATTGTTGATTTTGCGGCAAACATACGCGAATCGGTAGCTCCGCACGAGTGAGTGATTTGTATTTGGTTGCCGGTTATGTTTTCGGCTATGCTCATATATTTTTTTATTATTGGATTGTCGGCGTTCATATATACACCAGAGCTGGACAGCAATATTTTATAGTTGCTGCCGCATTTTGTACAAGCGGTGTTTAAGAGTTTTTCAAGCTGCGGCAAAGATGTTTTTTCAGTTAAACGAAAATTGAGGCGTGCCGTTGCAGTGTTTGGAACTACATTGTATGTTATAGGAGAATTGAATGCAGTTACAACCATGGTATCTACCCAAGTTGAATCGGGAATATTTTGGTTTTTTCCGTATTGGGGGAAAGATTTTTCTAATTCTTTAATAGTATTTATCAGAGAGTTTATGGCATTTATGCCTTGCCAAGGCTGTGAACTGTGAGCATTTTCTCCTTGGGCGGTTATTTCTATACTTACAGGGTGTTTGTATTTTTCAACCAATTTATTGA
>CADBMA010000104.1 GCA_902795665.1 uncultured Rhodospirillales bacterium | reverse complement strand
TACCAACTATCCGGCATATTAAAAAACAATATAGCCGTAGCTATATAGCAGCAAGAATGTTCCTAAAACTATGCGATAAATCACAAACGGAAGAAAAGTTCTTGTTTTGAGCCATTTCATCATAACCCAAATTGCCGCAAATGATGCCGCAAATGAAAATATAATTCCTTGCAAGGCAATATCGGTACTGATTGATCCATAGCGCATTATGCGGTACAAAACCAACAATCCTGCTCCGCTGATTGCCGGCACTGATAACAGCATACAAAACTTTGCGGCTTCACGGCGTTCAATTCCCAGCAGGCGGCTCATCGTAATTGTAATTCCGGAGCGCGAAGTTCCCGGAATTAGGGCCAGACACTGCGCCAAACCGATAATTAATGCATCTTTCCAATCCATATTTTCAATTTTGCGAATTGATAATGTATAATTATCGGCAAGCCAGAGCAAAATTCCAAAAATAAAAATGTTCCAGCCAATAACCTTAGTGCTGCGCAACGCATCCATGCCATGATGATGCAAAGCCAGACCGACAGCAATTGCCGGCAAGGTTCCTATAACTATCAGCCAAAACAAACGGCTTCCATAGGTCTGAAAGTTTGGTATAAATTTAGTTTTAAGCAAATCACGCAATATAATCCATATATCTTTGGCAAAATAAATCATAACTGCAAAAATGGATCCGATATGCACGGCAATATCCATATCCAGCCCCTGATCAGGAAAAGATGTCAGTTTAGACAGCAAAATCAAATGCCCTGATGAACTAACCGGCAAAAATTCAGTTATTCCCTGAATTAGTGACAAAATTATAATCTGCAGCAAACTCATATTATTTTCCTTTCAAAATTTGGCAGGTTTTATTGTTTATATCCAACAGCGAATGCGGACGAAAACGTACATTATTCAGCGAAGCTCCCCAATGCAAATGAGGACCGGTAGCGCGTCCGGTTTTTCCGACAAATCCGATAACATCTCCCTGTCTGACAATATCGCCTTGTTGTACATTTGCTTTTTTCAAATGAGCATAGATAGTTTGCAGCCCTTGTCCATGGTCAATAATCACCGTATTGCCGCTATAAAAATAATTATGCCCATTCAAGATTATTATTCCATCTGCTGCTGCCTTAACCGGAGTACCTTCAGGAGCAGCAATGTCTGTTCCTGTATGCGGATTTTTTGGCGTTCCGTTAAAAATGCGTTGGTTGCCGAAATTTCCGCTGATGCGTCCTTCAACAGGAATAATAAAACCTTGGCGCCAAAAATCTCCTTGTTTCATATTTTGCAAGGCTTGTCTGACTTCTTTTTGTTCGCGCAAAATCTCTTCATCATGGCTGGAATCCGGTGTAACTTTTTGCTGCGGCACACCATTTATCCGCTGAATATCCCATTTTGCGGGATCAATATTGAGAGAATATTCCTGCTTTGAACCATCTGCCAAATTTGCCGAAAGTTTGAGATTGTTTTTTTCATCGCGATGAAAGGCAACAATCGCATAACCATCTTCGGTAATAGGATAGATTCGTTCACCAATACTAAAAGTTTCCACTTCGGCGGGGATATTTTTCAATATTGCCAACTCTCCTTGCTTTAGTTCTCCGCAAACCTCAATATCTGATGCGTTGACGTTGAAAGCTGCTGTACAAATACTAATCAAACAAATCGCCTTGTAATTCATTTTTCTTCCCTATAGGTCTGGTTTTTACAATTCCATCAGCAAAAGTTATATCCAGACTGTGACTTCGTCGTGCCTCATCGGCCTTATAAACTGTCTGTCCTTTAGAATTTTTTATCCAAGCAAATCCGCGTTTAAGCACCGAATCTACCGATACAGAATCCAATCGTCTAGCCAGCCCTTCCAGACTTTCACTTTTTCTATCAATAATATTGGTAACATAAAAAGGTTTAATTTCATTTAATCCAAGACAATGCATTTTGGCATTGAGATAATTTTTAAAGGCCAGAACCAACCGCTCAATACGATCATCAAATTTTTGCACATTTTCGCTCAAAATTTGTTCCAAATTAGGTATTCCACGCCCCAAGGCATCCAAATAATTTTTATTTTCATTATACAGGCGGTGAATAGAATTTATCATTCGTCCGCCATGAAGCATAAGTTTAGACGCCAGTTCCGATTTTACCGGCACGGCAAATTCGGCGGCACCGGTTGGAGTAGGGGCACGTACATCGGCAACATAATCAATCAGCATAGTATCGGTTTCATGCCCGACGGCAGATATAATCGGAATTTCCGAATTATATACCGCACGCACCACGGTTTCTTCATTAAAGCACCATAAATCCTCAAGGCTTCCGCCGCCGCGTGCTATAATCAGCACATCGGGGCGAGGGATATTTCCTCCTTTAGGCAGGTCATTAAATCCTTTTATGGCCGCCGCAATTTGTTCAGCAGCACCATCACCCTGAACTAAGGAAGGCCAGACGATAATTCTTCGCGGAAAGCGATCGGTTATACGATGTATAATGTCGCGGATAACCGCTCCGGTTGGACTGGTAACCACTCCGATAACCTCAGGTAAAAAAGGAATTGATTTTTTGTGAGCAATATCAAACAATCCCTCCAGAGCAAATTTTTGTTTGCGTTCTTCCAGCAATTTCAGCAAAGCTCCTGTACCGGCCACTTCCATTTTTTCAATGACCAATTGATATGAACTTTTGCCGGAAAAGGTAGTAACGCGTCCGGTGGCAACAATTTCCAGCCCGTCTTCCGGTTTTATCAATAGTGTTGATGCCACACCGCGCCAGCATACTGCTGAAAGTACGGCATTTTCATCTTTTAGCGACAGATAATAATGTCCGGAATCTGCACGTTTGCAGCCAAATATTTCACCTCTGACACGCACCTGAGCAAAAGTATTTTCTACAATATGTTTAATTGCGGCAGAAATCTCACTGACACTAAATTCGGGAATCTGTTCAACCATCTTTTCTCCTATCTGCAGCTATGCTCCATATTTGCTGAAAAAAGTTCTTTCCAACGGCGGACATTCAAAACTTATATATTTTTGCAGTATTGGCCGTGCATATTCAAGTATTTTTTCATCATTCAATTCTTCCGGAAGCAAAAAACCTTCGTTCGGACTATCCAACATATACCGAAAAGCTGCAAAGGCTGAGGCTGAAACTTGCAAAATTGTTGGGGTTTCACCCTCAATGGGAGCTTCTAAGCAATTTCCAAAATAGCGGGTTTGAAAGTTTTTTCCATTCACAACCACGCCGACAGCTTCTCCGCCTTTAGCAATATCATCAGGACCGATAATATATTCATTCATACCCAAAAAATTATTGGCAAGTCCATTCACGAGGCTCTCAACCGCCACCGGTGAAGGCAGATAAACAAAATAAACTGATGGTTTGTAAACCAATTTATCTTGTTTATACAAGCTAAAAAAATAAGCAATGGTATAAATTTCTTCGTGAGGTACAATATGCCCGACAAAACTTCCGTACGGAGAATATGATTGCTCCGGAGTATGTATTGAAATATCATTGGCAATAAAAAAACCGTCGTATGCATTATTGTCTTGCTTTATTGCTGACAATTTTTCCACATCAATATCTGTTCCGAGCGATATTTCGCACGGGGCGGTATTTTCTTTGCAAAAAGCATCAATATTCCAAGTTGAATAAAGGGTGTCTGCATTGGGAATAAATTTGCACTCCGTAGTATCAATATCAGAAACATGTATTATATCCACTTCAAGCATTTGCGCTGCTTCGGCATACTTTTCATTTTCAACCAGAGCTAGCAGTTCTTTGCGATGTGTTGTAACAAAATCACCGGTATCTTTTTTGATAATTTCTTTAATTGCCTGCTTGGCAAAACAAGATACCATGCCCGGATTCATGCCAAATTCAATTATAGAAGTTGCCGCAGAAGTCTGGGCATTTTTTTTAATGTTACGATAAATGCAAAAATCATGATAATCGGGAACGCTGTCATCAGGTTTTTCATATGGCAAACTGCAAGTTGACAGATAATGAATGTTTTTTTCAAGACATATTTTCAACAAATCGGTGTTGCTTTGACAAGCGCTGAAATCAAGCAAATAATCTCCTTCTTCAAGCAAAGAAAAAATCGGAGTATAGTCTGACAATTGAACATCAATCACAGAAAAATTTTGGGGTTTTCCGCCAATATTTGTAAATATGCTTTTGCTCTCATTGTTCTTGTCAATAGCATACCAACAATTTGCATCGAACATATGTTCTTTTTTGACGATTCGCAAAAACGATGCACCGACCATTCCAAGACCAAACAAAATAAATTTTGTCATTATATTTCACACCTCAAACAAGCTTCCGCAAAATTTGAGATATAAAAT
>CADBMA010000103.1 GCA_902795665.1 uncultured Rhodospirillales bacterium | reverse complement strand
CCGCCTGCAAAGGAAAATTGAATTCAATTTTGTTGATATTTGACTATAAATATTAAATTTATTTATTTTTAATGTTGCAAATATTTTACACAACAAAACTTCGGCAATTGACGTATTTCACTTCTTCCATAAAAGAAATTAAATATTTTTCTTAACTGCATCTTCCCAAGTATTAAGCCCGATAAGTTTCCAATCTACAGGAATTTTATCCACTACTTTCAAGTCCGCAAAATAGCTATCCTTAATATTTTCAAGCAAAGTTTCAACAACCACAACCTCTTTTGAGCGGCAAAGCTTTTCACGCACATCGGGGTGAATATAATCAAGAATTATATTTTGGGAAGAATTGCGGACAAACACTGCATGATCTTTGCCATCATAAAAAATTTGTGGCGATGAAGGTTTTTCAGACTTGGCTCCAATAAAGATATACAGCTCGCCTTTATCGCCCTCTGCCACCACAAATTTTTTCTCGGTAGTATACTCGCTCATTATAAAACCTCAGTGACGCTGATTGGTAAGCATATCAAAAAAATGATTTGCAGCTTTTTCTCCGGCATAACGTTTAATAACTGCCGTAGCTGCATATTTTGGAAAATTTTTTGCCACAGATTTAAGATAATCACAAGCTCTGGGCTGACGCGGATATTCGGCAACTGCGGCACTTCCGCAATAATAAATTTTGGGTTCGTTCATAACCGACCTCCATAACAATATTGATATTTTATTGTATGCTCAACAAAAACAAAAGTCAATCACCAGTTGATCAGGTGTTCCAAAAATGCAGACACAAAATCAGCGCGGCGATTTTGGTAATCAAGATAATAAGCATGCTCCCAAACATCTACCGTTAATATTGGCCTTAGACCGTGCGCCAATGGGGTATCGGCATTTCCTGTTTTCATAATTTTCAGCTTTCCTGCATCTTCAACCAACCAAGCCCAACCGCTGCCAAATTGCGACACAGCTGCGGCTTTGAACTCTTCCTTAAATTTTTCAACCGAACCAAAATCACGAACTATCATATCTTTGAGTTCGGTTATTGGCTCTCCTCCACCATTTGGCGACATTGAATTCCAAAAAAATTCATGATTCCACGCTTGCGCTGCATTGTTAAAAATACTCGCATACTCCGGCTTTTTCGCACTTTCACCGATAATTTCTTCCAGTGACATCTTTTCAAACTTTGTTCCAACAATCAGCTTATTTAGATTATCAATATAGGTTTTATAGTGTTTACCATAATGATAAGACATTGTATTAGCAGAAATATATGGCTCTAAAGCATTTTGTTCGTACGGCAAATCAATCATTTCAAAAGACATTTCTCTCTCCCTAAAATCATCGTGTTGAAATTGTTTTATAAAAAAGTTGTTAATAATTATTAATTTTTATGAAAAAAATATAACATTTATAAAAATCATATGTATGATATAATCATTAAATCAGATTTTGTCGAGGAGATTTGTAATGCGCGTTTTATTAGTTGAAGACGATTATGCGGTTTCGCAAAGCATTGAAACTATGCTCAAAAAAGAAGGTATGATTATTGATACAACCGATTTGGGCGAAGATGGTTTGGAAATCGGCAAACTATATGATTATGATATTATCATCTTAGATTTGATGTTACCGGATATCAACGGATACGAAGTCCTAAAACGCCTGCGTTCTGCAAAGATTGAAACACCGGTACTAATTCTTTCCGGCCTCACTGAACCAGATAAAAAAGTTAAAGGCCTTGGTTTTGGTGCCGATGATTATTTGACCAAACCATTTGACAGAGCTGAATTGCTTGCCCGTATTCAAGCTGTTGTTCGTCGCTCCAAAGGACACGCCAATTCAATTATCCGCACCGGTAATGTTGAGGTTAATCTTGATACTCAAACCGTTAGCGTTAATGGTGAAATGTTGCACCTGACCGGCAAAGAATACGGCATTATGGAACTGCTGTCTTTGCGCAAAGGCTCAACTCTCAATAAAGACCAGTTCTTAAATCATCTATACGGCGGTATTGACGAACCTGAGCTGAAGATTATTGACGTATTTATTTGCAAACTGCGTAAAAAACTCGAAAAGGCTTCCGGCGGTAAAAATTATATTGAAACCGTTTGGGGACGCGGCTACGTTCTTCGTGATCCCGATGAGGATAAAAAATAATCACAAGTCTTTCTCGCTATACTGCGTACCGCAAAATAAAATTCAAAAAAATTCCCTTTGAAAGAAATGCCTTCAAAGGGAATTTTTAATAATTATTGTGCAGTTCTATTTTCGCTCCAGCGGTTTATATCTGATTGCATGCGGGTTGCAGGCATCATCACCCAATCGAGAGCGCTTGTCTTTTTCATACTCTTCAAAATTGCCTTCAAACCATACCACTTTACTGTCTCCTTCATAGGCCAAGATATGCGTTGCCAATCTATCCAAAAACCACCTATCGTGCGAAGTAACCAACACGCATCCCGGATAATTCATAATACCTTCTTCCAATGAGCGCAAAGTATCAACATCTAAATCATTCGTTGGTTCATCAAGCAGAATCACATTTGCGCCTTTTCGCAACATTTTAGCTAAATGCACACGGTTGCGCTCACCTCCGGAAAGCTGTCCGACTTTCTTTTGCTGATCCGTCCCCTTAAAATTAAACTGTCCAACATAGGCGCGTGATGGAAATTCTTTTTTGCCAAGTGTAATCATATCTTGCCCATCTGAAATTTCTTGCCAAATAGTTTTCTCCGGATCAAGCTCATCTCGGCTTTGGTCAACATATCCCAAATCTACGGTTTCGCCCAATCGTATTGTACCTGAATCTGGCTGTTCTTGCCCCGTAATCATGCGGAACAAGGTAGTTTTTCCGGCTCCATTCGGACCGATAATCCCCACAATGGCTCCCCGTGGAATCTTGAAAGACAAGTCATCAATCAGCATTCTATCTCCATAACCTTT
>CADBMA010000102.1 GCA_902795665.1 uncultured Rhodospirillales bacterium | reverse complement strand
TCGAATCCCTAACTCTCCGCCATTTAAAACAAAAAGCACCCTTGTGGTGCTTTTTTGTTTTAAATCTGAGGAAGGTTGGGATTTGAATTCTATATCAATCACCAATATATTCTTCAATACGCGACTTAACTTCCCACGGATTATCAATACTTTCAAATTTTACTTTTGATGTTCCTGTACCTGAAAAACACAGACTTCCACAACCAAAAATTCTATCCAAAATACCTTGCCTAATTTCCACTGACTCTATCTTAGCATTTTTTAACTCCTCAGTATGAGTCGCTATAACTCCTTTTTTAAATACAACCCTTTTATTAGTAACCACCATTTCCTCAGAAGACAATACTATAAATCTCCAAACAGGAAACGCACACACTATTATACCAGGAACAAAACTACCTTCTGGTTCAAATCCGAACAAAAGAACTAAACACCCGAATGCAAGCCAAATACCCGGAGATAAATAATTTATCCAATGCAAATTTAAATTTTCTAATATTTCCTCATCCTTTGATAACGTTTTCACTACATACGACATATACTAATCCTTTCCTTGTTTATCAAAAATTCAATCTTAACTTATCCTAGTTCAGTAAACAGAACTATTTATAAAATGTCAACTGTTTTATATTGAAAGTATGAACAAGAGAGATGCACAAAAACTTAGTGATAAAATAGTTGCGATTCTACGGCAGGAACGCATCAAAAAAGGTATTAGCCAATACAAAATGGCAAAAGATATCGGTATGAGTAAAAGCTCTATCCTTTACATTGAAAATTTAACTCAACACCCCTCTCTATACACCGTTTTACTAATTGCAAATTATTTAAACGTTGATATCAGTCAAATAATCAAAAACGCACAATTATAATTTCCTTCTCTACTTAAACAAAATTTAACTAACAATTTGTAAGCTAACCATAATTATCACTTTTAGGAGAAAAATTATGAGTCCTTTTTTAATCACAATATTGGTTATTATTGCCGCCATTGCCCGCATTTTAGGTGTGGATCGTTCTACTGTTCGACATTTTATTGACCGTATGAAAGTACCAAACCTATCTTAAATGAGGAAAGGCAGCAAAATCGGATAATCATCAAACACATTTGTCTTGCTAAAACATTTATTTCATTGAGGTGTTTTTGTAGAGCCAATCTCTAAACTCTATAACATCTTTTACTTCCGGAATCCAATTGAGATTTTTTGGCAGGTCGCTGGTAAATTCGCAACGCATTCTTATCGGATGGGCTCCGGCATTAATTGTCGCATATTGATTGTAAATCCGGTCATCAACCAATATAGTTTCTTCAGCGCGCAGCCCATATTTTTCAAAACAGCTTTTGAGCATATCCTCTTTAGCGGAATCGTGCATAAATTTGCCATGTTGCACACATTCGATAGTCAAAAAATCGGTTACTTCAGCCAGAAGTGTGTTTAAAAATTTCTTTTTTACGTCAACATCAAAAGTTGCGGACAAGGTGTATTGTTTATAACCTTTATCGTGCAACTCTTTTAAGACTTCAATTACATGAGGATAAAGCGGACGATTGCAAAAAAACTCCGGACTATGACAAAAATCATAATCAAGCTCTGTGCCGAGAGTGGGGTGAGTTTTTAATTCCAAAGCGCCGTATTTGGGCTCAATCGGCAAAACTTCGGGCAATTGCTCCCATTTGATATTGCCGTATAATGGGGCATATTTGGGGTGTTGGGTTAAAAAACTATAATACGCGTAGTTGAGGTTGGCCAAAACTCCATCTACATCCCAAAAGATATTTTTGATAATCACGTTGTTTCTCCTAAAGTTTGATTTAGTAAAACACAATTTTATAAGTTTGTCACTTTTTTGTTTTACTTTTCTTGATAAATAATACAACCGAGATTATTGCGGCAACGATTCCGGCAGCAACGGACCATTTTATCGGAAGGTGAAAACCAATCTTATCAAACATGATATAAGTTACACATACCGCAGTCATAAAGGCAGCGGGAAACAGAGTTATCCAAAAACATTTTTGGTGACGATGTAAATAAACTGATGCTGTCCACAATACTATAGTGGCGAGACATTGATTGGCCCAGCCAAAATATGTCCAGATGGTTGTCAGATCAAAAAAACTCATGGCAATTCCGCCGGATAGAACGATAATGCTAATCAACAGCCGGCGTTTGAAATCTTTTTTGCCCCAATAATCACCAATTGTTAGTCTTGCGGAGCGAAAGGCGGTATCACCTGAGGTTATTGAGAGAAGAACCACGGATAAAACGGCCATCATACCTCCGATTTTGCCCAAATGTCCGTTGGCAATATCTGAAACCACACCTCCGGGACCGGTTGCGTTGATGGCGGCAAACAGTCCTTGACTGCCGTTGTAAAAACTCATACCTAAAGTAGTCCAAATTAGGGCGACAATTCCTTCGGTGATCATGGCTCCGTAGAAAATTGGGCGCCCGTATTTTTCGTTGGATAAACAGCGCGACATCAACGGCGATTGAGTGGCATGAAAACCGCTTAATGCCCCGCAGGCAATGGTTACAAACATTAAAGGAAAAATAGGCAATTGGGCAGGGTGGTGATTGCTTAAGTCTGCTTCAGGATAAAAATTGTGTCCGCCGACAAACATCATAACAATAAGAGCAATGGTTACACTAAGCAAGACAAGTGCAAACAGCGGGTAGAAGCGGCCGATGATTTTATCAATTGGCAGTAAAGTGGCGATAAAATAATATCCAAAGATGACAACAATCCACCATACAAACGCGGTTTGAGTAATATTTGCGAGCATTTGTGCCGGACTCATAGCAAAAACAGCTCCCAAAAGCAATAAAAAACCAATCATAAAAAGCAGAAAAATGCTTTTAGTGTGCTTGCCCATGTATTTTTCAACGATGGCGACCAGAGATTTTCCATCTTCACGCAATGAGATCATGCCGGACAGGTAGTCGTGAACACCGCCGGCAAAAATAGATCCCAAAACAATCCAAAATAAGGCAATCGGCCCGTATAGTGCTCCTAAAATTGCCCCAAATACAGGACCTAATCCGGCTATATTGAGAAATTGAATTAAGAATATCCGCCAAGTAGGAAGAACCATAAAATCAACATTATCGCATTTGGTAACTGCCGGTGTGGGACGATTATAATCAGCACCAAATATTTTTTCGACAATTGTGCCATAAATTACATATCCCATAATCAGTGCTGCCAAAGCTGCTATAAATATCGTCATTTTTGTTTCCTATAAAAAATGTTGTACTATAAAGATATATCTTAAGAGCAATAAAATCAATCATAGATGTATAT
>CADBMA010000101.1 GCA_902795665.1 uncultured Rhodospirillales bacterium | reverse complement strand
GATGCGGCAATCCAGTTTAAAAAATAAAATGTCATTGCTCGTGCAGCGAAAACTCACCCAATCCTTATGCCGATGAGATCCAAAATTATCTCTATAAAAACGACCGGCATAACTATAACCAACTTTACGGCACCACCCAACCACCGGAGCAAACGGCACAACCGCAGAGTGGTATCGGTGGTTATATAAATTCGCAGTTGCAGCCGACCGGTTATTTTCAAGATAGTAATATAGGCAGTACAAATTATAATTTGCAGAGTAATAACACATCTGCTTTGGATAATGTGAAAGATTTTGCCCAAAATGCGGTTAATGCCGTAGCACCATATACACCGACCTATCATCTGGGATATGGCATGGCAGTTGCGCAAAATACTTTTAATAAACTGAGAGATTTGTACAATGCATATAAACAAAACGGTGCAAAATATGCCGCACAACAACACGGCGAACCGTCTGTAAAGCGAGCCATAAAGGCTGCTGAGTGGTTGACTCCGCTTCCAATATCTGACATAAATAAGCATCAATATGTCAGTTGTGTCGGTTCGACAGGCGGATTATTGGCTACAGCAGAAACATTAGCAGGAGGAGCAAAAAAAGAAATTGATGATTATAAAAAGAAGATGAATGATCCTCAATTATTTGAGCAATATGGCGGACAATCGGGAATTTTATATGATATAAAAAATGATTTGGGTAATGACATCAAAGGAGCATGGAGAGGATTTTGGTCTGATAATCCCGATGAATGTGAAGAACTTTTGCCAGAACCATATCGAAACCAAAGATATTGGTAAATTTATGAGCCGATTGACAATCGGCTCTTTTTTTATTATAGTGTTAACAAAATTAAAAATAAAACCACAGGTAGCAAAATGAAAAAAATAGAAAAATCAAAACTTATTAAAACTATTTTATTGTTGATTACAACAGTACCTTTTCCTATGTTTCTTAGTATTGTGTATGTTGTTCCGGCTTTATATGTTTGCTTTGTGGTTCCTTATTTAATCTGGAAAATTTGGTTCGGAAAAGGTAATCAGAAAATAAAGAAAATTACTTTAATTTGGAAATTGCCGATTATAATTTTCTTAGCTCTGGCTATGTTTGAAATAGAAATATTGTTAATGTTTTTTGTTCCGTTTACGTTATCATTTATTTGGAGAATAGTTTTCTTTATTTGTTCATTATTATTATTCCGCTACTTAACATATTTAATGATGATTTTCGTATGGCAATCCGATATATTAGTCCCGTACCGAAAGTTGATATATGCTTTTATATTAGCATATTGTATTGCAGTTGCCAATTCTTGGTATTCAGCTCAAAATGCGCCGGATATTGATGATTACAGTACTCCGTTTTATGAATAAATGTCATCAAAATGTTGCGCGGCGCGTTTGTACCTGCCCCTTTCTCGTCATAGCGGCTCGCCCTTCGGTATTGCTTCCTGTCATTACTCGTCATTGTCGTTTGTTCCCCCCTCGTGATGACACATACTCGTCATTGCGAGGCGTGGTAGCGCCGTGGCAATCCAGTTTAAAAAATAAAATGTCATTCCTCTGTCTACTATTTCATCTGATAGTCAAAAAGACTTGCAAAACAATCTTTATGGTAGTAGCTTAGGTTATTATAATAGAAATAAGAGTTGCGAGGATTTGTTGGATGACAGAAGAACGCCGAATATGCGTAAAGCAAATATTAGATAAAGTAGTCAATGTTACTTATAAAAGTGCACTTTATTGTATCGTATTTGCTTTAATCTGCGGCACAGCTTTCTTTTTCTTATATCCTTATTACCAAGAATATGCATATAAAAATGACTGTTTGCGAAACGGCCATCAAGAAGAATGGTGCGCGAAAACTTGGCAAGAACTGTCGGAATTGGATTAGAATTTTAGCTTCATTCAAAGGCTCGTCAGAAACGGCGAGCCTTTGAAATTTGTTGGTTATCGTGAGTTTTTCCGTAAAAAGGCGAGGAGAAAATTTTGCCGATTGCCGGCAAATATATAAACAGAATTGCAATTGGTGAAAAAATCGGCAATGGATTGGCAAATTTTTATAACGCCCTTGATGAAGCCGGTTGTTTTAAATAAAACTTGATTTTGCAGAAGCGTATTCTATAATAATCG
>CADBMA010000100.1 GCA_902795665.1 uncultured Rhodospirillales bacterium | reverse complement strand
AACTGCCACGAGTTGTAAATGAGAACGGCAATAAGCGAAACCGAAGAAAAGAATCGGGAAACAAAAAGCTTTAAATTGTCCAACAATCCGGTGCAGGCTGTGTCCGCATCACTGGTAAAACGCTGAATGATATAACCGGAAGCGTTGGTGTCGTAAAAAGAAGATTCAAACATCATTAATTTGCGAAAAAGCGCACGCTTCAAATCATGATTGATTTTGGTGCCAACCCATGTGTTGAGATAAGTTGCGGTGTAGTTTAAAAAGCCCTGAACAGTGGTGAACGCAACAATTAAAATCGGAATGTAGACCGGAGAAGTTGCAGACTTGTCAACCAAAACATTATCCATGTAAGGTTTTAATGAGAGGGCAATAACCGAATCTAGGGCGCCAACAGGTATGCAAATCAAGATGGCTAAAAGTGCTCTTATCCAGTAAGGTTTTACAAAAGGCCACATTTCGCGGTAATGCTGGCTGAATTTGAGTTCTTTTCCAGCGGCTTCTTTGTACTTCATGATGTTTTTCCTATATAAAATGCATATATTTGAGAATGGCGTAGATTATAAATATTTCTAGCGCTAGTAACGCCCAAAAAAATGACTGATAACTGCGCTTTTTGTTTTTGTGACGGAAAAATTTTTGACCGATTATGGCGCCGCACCATCCCCCCATAAACTCTAAGCTGTGTAACTGATTTTCCGGAATTCGCCATAATCCGCTGCGGGCGGCTCTTTTATCAACTCCATAAGCAACAAAGGTAACAAAGTTTATTGATATTAGGTGCAAAACTAAAAAAATCAGGACAACACTACGCCATTTGATAATAAATTCAGCTATTCCGACTTTGGGAAAATAAGTGTTTTCAATATACCAGGCTGCGGCTGTGACCAAAAGTAGATGCAGCATATAAAAGTTGTTGCGGCGCAGAGGAGGTATTAAAAACAACATTCCTAATAGTGTTGCAGTTATTATAAGAACCATATTTTATCCTTGAATAGTTGTTAATCTAGGGCAATATAAAACATAAAATTAACTTTGGCAACAATTGCAAAAAATTGTTTGATAAAAGCGGAAAAATCATCTATGTTGGTTGCAAATAATATGGAGGAAAAGTCCGATGAAAATTTTGTATGCTTTGTGTGCTGTATTGGGATTGGGCGCGTGCGCCAAAGGTGCGATTTTTGAAAATGCTACACCGGTCGAAAGGGCGCCGCTGGTTGTTGATATTCAAAATACCGAAGACAATCTCAGTGCAACTAAAGAAGTTGTTGTAAAAGAAAAAGAGAAGTCTGAAAACATTAAACAACGGACAGATTATGTGCCGTATGTTGTGAAGCCATATCATGAAACCGCGTCACAAAAGGTGTATACGATATTGGCCTCACGCGCCGTGAATAAAATGCTGAGAGAAACGACTCCGCTGTATGAAAATGCTAAATATCCGACACTATACATAAAAGATCCCCTCCTTGAAGGAACAACATCAGTGCCGGAAAACTCTGGATATGCAATGAAGGTGACAAAAGATATTGTTACGGGATCGCATAGCTATCTGATTGTAGATTCATTGCGCCGTGCCGATTATGTGTTGGATACGCATATCAGCAGTAACCTTATTGCAAGCAGAGGCACAGAAGTTGTGGTATATAAGCTGGTGCTGACAGACAAAGATGGTAAAGAAGTCGGCTCATGGGTTGAAATGCTGAGCCCGATAACTAATGACGATCAGAGTTGGTGGTGATGAAAAAAGCACTTTGTATTTATATAGCCATGTTGATATGCATACCGTCTGCTGTGTCGGCGGAAGATGATATGGTAAAAATTTCTGGGACGGCGTGTGAAATTTTTAGTAACAATCAGGCAAAATCGAGTGTTCGGGTAAGAGTTACGGATAAAGCTAGTTATAATGCGGTGAGCAAAATACCATCACTGGCAGAATTGCGTTCACAAATGCTTGAGCATGATTATAATGTGATTGTTTATAATCTGGTTGATAATTATGTGCGGAATATGTCGGTGCGTACTACCAGTCAAGACGATAATGAATTATGTGTTGAGGTAAATGGAGCTATTCCTGCGGCAGATGTGGTTACGGTGATTGCAAATTATTCGCCGTCAAATCCGGCTCCGGAATATGACTTTAAAAAGGCTAATGGGATTGTAGAAGAAAAAAATGAGCCGATAAAAGAAAACAAACCGTCTAATGCAGAGGTTATGTATAACGGACCGAAAGAATTTGATAAGATTCCGGAGCCAACAAAAGCAGAAGTGGCCTATAAGCCGGATATCGAATCGGAGAGTGTTGAAGGCAAAAATCAAAGCAATGATGTTTTGGACGTTGAGCAACATAGCGCTCCAACAGCAGAAGAACCGGTTAAAACTTTGGTGTATATTGCTCCGGTTGAATTTTCAAATAATACATACTCTTCTAAGCCAATAGGTGTTTTGAAAAATTTTTTCAGCAATGAAGAAGTGTATGCAATATTGGATAACCAAGATGGGGCAGATTATATGATCTATCCTAAAGTTTTAAAGGCCAAGATTGATAACCTTAATTCAAAAACGCGCAGGTTGCAGATGGTGGTTTCAACCGAATTGAAAATTTTGGGTGCTGATGGTTCAATAAACGATCATCAGAATCGGTTTGTGCTGTTTGAAAATGATGAAAATGAACAAGAAGTAGCAATGAATCTGCTGAAAAAGTTGTTGCAAAAAACAGGCGAAAAAATGCTTCTTCGCATTGAGCACAATGAAAGAAAACGCAAGGAACGTTCTTTTTAGATTCGGCTATATTTTTGGGTGGTCCTTAATTTTGCGGAATACAAAATTAAGGTTGTGAATTCTTTTAATTCCAGCGGTAAGGCAATAGCCGTCTATTTTGTTATTAATCAGCATTTTATACTGATTAAGGTTGAAATCATAGTTGCTGAAATATAAGATAATATCAATATCGGTAAAACCGCGATCAGTGTAAAAATTAAAATCATATCCGCAAATTACGTTGCCGATGTTTTCAAGCACAATTTTCTGAATGTTTGCAAAATGCGAATCGTAGCGAGCGTGTTGATAAGTATTTGCAAACTGAGCTAAAGCCTGAAATAAAGGTTTGTTTGCGGCGGCAGAGGATATTTTTTTTAACAAAGATGTGTTGCCGGTTATGAGGGCATAACGAATCATCTCAAGCGGAAAAATTTTTATATTTTCGGCAATGTTTTGGAAGCGTGGTTTAATTAAAATGGTAGCCATATCAATCATGCCGAGGTTGATTAAGTCACTTAAATACATTTTTTCATATTCAATACGAATATTGCCGCCAATTTGCCAAACTTGGTTGGCAATGGCGCGAGCTTTTTGTTCTTGAGAGTTTAGTATTTGCAATCGGGTTTGCAGGATTAACAGTTCGGTGTTGTTGCGGTAGCGGCTGAACAATCTTTCAACCTCTGCGGTGGTGCGCATAATTTCGTTGATATTGTTATAACTAAGCCCTTTTACTTTTTGAAACATAGCATCAATTTGTTGTTCTGGGTTATTGATGTTAAAATTTGTATATTCCATTTCCATTCTCCGCTGAAACAAATATGCCTCATAATACAGCAATATTTTCTTTTTGCCACAAAAAAACTTCCGGATTTTATCACGGAAGTTTAGTTTTTGGACGAGACTACAGGGTGTCCCCCATAAAGTCGTCCATCATGTTCTCATCTTCCAACATTTCGTTGAGTACTGCAACGCGCAGTTTTTTCTGATCGATGTTGGATTTGAGAACTGAAAAGCTCTTTTTCTCATCGTCAAGTTGACGAGACAATTTTTTCCTTTCGGCAACCAAGTCGCTGCAAGAGTAACCTGCATATTGGTCGCGGATTTCTTCGATTGTGAGGTCCATATTTTTTAATTTTTAAATAATTAATATTGTTTTTAATATAGCACAAAAATAAATTTTGTCTATATTTTTTATAAAATGAGTTTTAATATTTTTTAAATCAAAAGACGGTATATAATGAGCAGTTATTAATAAAACAGAGAGTGAAATGATGAAAAAAATATTGATGCTTTGCGGTATGATGGCGATAATGAGCGGCCAAGCTAGGGCAGAGTGGAATTTTGAGGCTTTTGGTAAAGCCAAAGCTTTGTATGGATATAGCAATTTTGATACAGATTATGTTAAGGACCAATCGCATAATAATTTGCCGATGCGTTTCAGCGGCAGTGCCATTGCTCAATATATATTTAATGATAAGTATAATATAGGTGTATATGCAGATTTGCACTATGGTGTTGACCAACAGCTGAAGGATTATAATCATGGTGTGTGGGGCGAAGAGGTTTATGGTGTTTTCGAATCGCCATATGGTAAAATGATTTTGGGACAGAGTTATAATGCGGCATATCAGCTGGGTGTCAGCGCTCCATCAATAGATGTTCTGAATGTAAACCAGAGCGATATTGTAAATTTTATTGCCAATCCTAACTGGCAGCGTAATCACAGAGGAACGGGATATCGCACTCTTAATTCTACCGATATTAATACTGACGGCACCGCGCTCAAAGCAACATATATTTCGCCGGAATTTAATAACGGAACAATGTTTGGTTTTTCGTATGTTCCGGAAAGTTATAGCCGAGACGGTTTGATTAATCGCAATGCTTCGTATAAGAACAAGTCCGGCTATATTGCAGCGGTTTCGCATACCGAAGATGCGGCTGGGTTTACTTTTTCCGGCTCTTTGGGAGCAGCTTATTTTGCCGACAATGATCAAGAGGTGTCAGTGGGCATGAATGTCTATCGCAAGGGGTGGACAGTCGGCGGCGGATTACGGCGCAGTTGGGTTAATCACTATGATGCAAAAATGAACTTGCCGGTTCGTAAAGGTACAGATTATTTTGACGGATATCGAAATGCTTGGGCATATAATGCCGGTATTAGTTACGAATTTGGTCCATTTAAAACAGCGCTTACATATTTTTATTCACGGGCGGAAGGAAAAGATTATAAAGATGAAATTGTGCAGTTTTCAAACTCGTATCAGTTTAATCGCTATTTGAATTTATATGCGGCAGTTGCTTATGGTAAATTTGATGGAAAGACATCAGAAGACAGCAATAAAGGTTATGCCGGAATTGCAGGAATTGGAGTCAAATTCTAGAGGAAATAAAATGCCGAATATTTTGTTTGTGTCTTCTTCGCCGATTTTGAGTGTAGATTTAAGAGAACAACTGGATTTATATGCGCCGGAATTTACGATTGTGGAAGAGTGGTCAGAAGATGTGGTGTTTGATGCCGCAATTGTTGATGAAGATGCTGAGTATGTGGTTAATTTACAAAAACGCTTGCGACAAGCGCCGATAATTTTTCTGGGTGAGGAGAACGAGGGGTTTGCCGAATCGGTGATAGTGTTTAATAAACCTTTGCGCTTGAGAGTTTTATTGGACAGAGTTTTATCGTGTGTAAATATGCTATTGCGCAGCAGTGAAGTTTTTTTGTCGTTCGGCGGTTATGTTCTTGATAGCGGGCGGAGAGAAATTAAGGAACAAAAATCAGAACGCACAGTTAAATTAACCGAGCGCGAGGTTATGATTTTGAACTATTTATATAAGGCACATCCTAAGACGGTTTCTAAAAATGAGCTTTTGTCAGAGGTGTGGGGGTATAATCCTGACGCGACAACGCATACAGTAGAAACACATATATATAGGCTGCGTCAGAAAATTGAAGGTGAAGTCAGTAAAAATCCTTTGGTTTTGACGGAAGAATCCGGTTATTCGTTAAATATTTAATGTTGCTATAACCGGAACATGATCTGAGGGACGCTCTAAAGAACGAAAATCGTTGCGAATCGTCACATTTTCTACAAGATTGATGATATCGCGGCTGCACCATATGTGGTCCAAACGTCGTCCTTTGTTGTTTGTCTGCCAATTGGGGTTGCGATAGCTCCACCAAGAATAAACTTTTTGCGAATCGGGATATATTCGGCGGATAATGTCATGGAACTTGCCGCGTTTATATAAGCTGAGCAGCTTTTCAATTTCAGTAGGAGTATGGGAAATAATTTTCAGCATTGATTGATGATTCCAGACATCATTTTCTAAAGGGGCAATATTAAAATCACCGCAAATTATTTTTTT
>CADBMA010000099.1 GCA_902795665.1 uncultured Rhodospirillales bacterium | reverse complement strand
GCTTTGCGCAAGCTCAAACATCCGAGCCGTTCGCGCAAGTTGCGTTCATTTTTGGATCAATAAAAATCAAAGCCCCGATTATTTCGGGGTTTTTTTGATATTATCGTATTTTTTCAAGATATTTGATTGCCACGGACATTTTGTCATAATAAGGCATTTGAGCTTGAAAACAAAACCGGAGGTAAGATTTACCATTTAAGTTTTTCTATTTTTTGTTTCCATTTTTTGTTAGGACAAATTTTTGCCAATATTGCAATCCCAAAATTATATAATTTTATCAGACCACCGATTTTATTTCTTAATTTTGTTAATTTTATCAATGTTGCCATGCTTGTATCAACATATACGGAAGAGGCATTTATATCCGGTATTTCTTTATTTGAGCATATTGCCATAAGATATTTACAATCTCCGATTTTATAATCTTGGCTTATTTCAACCCTGCAATCACAACCGGATTTATTGGGCGAACCGCCGATTATACTGCATAGACAAACAGACTGTCCGATAATGTTGACATATTTGAAATGTAATGACAAAAGATTGTAAAACTCATTTTGTGACAATTCGTGTATATGATATTTGTTATCTTTAATATGAAGAGGAGAAGCAAGTGACGGAGTGGATATAAACAGAATTCCGTCATCTTTCAAAACATTTCCGAATAAAGCAACCGCATCTTTTTGTTGTTGTTCGGAAATATGTTCTATGGTTTCAAAACAGGTGATAATATCAAAAGTTTTTTGTGGATAGTCTATTTTATCAACAGATTTCACCTCAAATTTTAAGTTATCTTTTGTATAATGGAAACTGCAATACTCAATAGCTTTCGGATCAATATCGGCTCCCAATACCTTTTCTGCCCTGCGGCTCATCAATTCCGAGCCGTATCCTGCTCCGCAAGCTATATCCAAAACATTTTTATTCTGACAATACGGCATAACAAACATATATCTATGATAATGTTCCAATGCCATTATGGAATTTGTTTTATATTCCGGAACAAAACGTTCACCTGTATATTCCAACTTACTCATTATTTTTTACCTTTTCCTCAACAATATACAAAGGTCTTCCCTTTACTTCAACAAATATCTTGGCGATATATTCACCGATAATACCCAAAGATATCATTTGCACGCCGCTGAACAGAGTAATCAGAGTTACGGTTGATGCCCAGCCGGAAACTGCACCGTGAGCGTTGTAGTTGAGCAAAATTTTTAAGACAAAGCATGCTCCGAGAAATGAGATTAAAAAACCCATGATGGTTACTAATCTCAGAGGAACGATTGAAAAACTTGAGATTCCGTTCCAAGCAAAGGCGAGCATTTTTTTCAAGGGGTATTTTGTTTCTCCAGCTGTGCGCGGGGTGCGATCATAATAAACCATGTCAGATTTGTAGCCAACCAGAGGGACAACGGCACGTAAAAAGAGGTTGCGTTCGGGAAATTGTTTTAATTGTTCAACCGCACGACGGGTCATCATGCGAAAATCAGCATGATTATATATAACTTTTACGCCTAACCAAGACATCAATTTATAAAAAGCTTGGGCGGTAAAGCGTTTGAAAAAAGTATCTGTATCACGCTTTTTGCGGACACCGTACACGATATCATTGCCTTCGTCGATTTTCTTGACCATTTCGATAATGCACCTGGGGTCGTCTTGTAAATCGGCATCAATGGTGCAATACATATCAGCATCGTTATCGTACATACCGGCCAAAATTGCTCCCTGATGACCGAAGTTGCGCGAAAGTTTGGAAGCTTCAAAAAGGGGATTTTTTTTGCATTCTTTTTCCAGTATACTCCATGTCTTATCGGTACTTCCGTCATCGGTAAAATGCACCCGGCTGGTTGCGGCCACCAATTTGTCGGCAATCATATTATTCATAAGTTCAGACATGGTTTTAAGGGTAGTCGGCAACATTTCCTCTTCGTTATAGCAGGGGATAACAATCAGCAATTTTTTCATGAGCAGTTCCTTATCAACAGGTTATTGCTTTGAAGTAGACAGCAAATTATGCCTGTGATAGTAATATGATTATGAAAAATATTCAATCTTTATCATAAGAAGAGTTAAAATGGTGAAAGTTTCTGTTCTTATTCCGGTGTATAATGCCTCGGCTTTTTTGAAAAACAGTGTTAACAGTATTCTCAATCAAACTTTCACGGATTTTGAACTTTTGCTTTTGGACGATTGTTCGAGCGACAACTCGGTAGAAATAATCAAAGGCTTTAAGGACAGCCG
>CADBMA010000098.1 GCA_902795665.1 uncultured Rhodospirillales bacterium | reverse complement strand
CTTTCTGAAACAGAAGGAAAAATTGATTTACTTGATAACAACTGGAACAAAGTCAAGGAAATAGACATAGAGGAGCTGGAAGGTATAAAATAACTGGATTTGATGTCTGTAAATTAAAAAGGAGTGAACTGCTGTGCTCCCTTTTGAGGCTGGTGGAGAGGATACTAAAAAACTAAGTCGGATAACTTTCGCGTCTATTTTGGGCTTTTGAAAAGCAATAGTATCTAAGCACGCCAGATCATTTTTATATCTGACCACACGATTTTCCGCCTCAAAACAATAGTTTCGTTACAAAAATAAGAGTTGCCGACCTGACTATCATGCTGGACATTCTAAATAAATTGCGATAAATTACAAATTAAAGAATACCAAGGAGATTAAAATGAAAAAATTTATATTTCTGCTAGGATTATTTACCATCTTTGCGCCATCGGCAATGGCAGAAACAATTTCAACCGATAAATCTGACTTTGCAGAGATTAGTTCGGTAATTGATGATGTCGCTTATGATATCCGCTATTATTCTCCAAACAACTTTACAGGAAGAAAAATTGATGGTTATAAAGCCCCACGCGCTTACTTAACCAAAGAAGCACTATCTGCACTTGCACAAGCTGCCGATGATTTGCGCACCCAAGGCTATCGCCTTTTGATATGGGATTCTTATCGTCCGCAAAAAGCCGTTGATAATTTTGTAAAATGGATTAACGATACAACCGATGAAGGAGATAAGTCTTTTTATCCTGATTTAGAAAAATCCGATTTACTAAAAGGTGATTACATTATGGCAAAATCCGGACACACCAGAGGAAGCACGGTTGATTTAACTATTATTAAAAGAGACGGTGGTTTTGTTGATATGGGCGGAACATTTGATTTGTTCAGTGAAATTTCGCATCCTGATTATAAAAATTTGACCGATGAACAGAAAAATAACCGCAAAATTTTGCGTGATGCAATGATAAAAGCCGGATTTAAGGGGCTCGATTCAGAGTGGTGGCACTTTACCTTAAAAGCCGAACCATATAAAGATACATATTTTAATTTTGATGTTGAGTGAGGGGCTAATGTTTAATAAAATTGAAAGAAACGACAATATATTTAAATCTGAGCAATTTATAAAAGACTCTCTTGCCTTTACTATTATGGTATCTATTTTGAATAATACCGAAAAATATCCGACCATAAAAGTTTTTTCTAACGGCAAAAATTGCGCAATCGTAAATTCTGATCCCGAACATGCAATTATTGTTTGGTATGCTGATGATTTTGATAAGAAAAATGAGCTCTATGACTTTATTAAACAAGAATTTTATGCCAATACACCTTTTAAGATTATGACTAAACGAGATTTTTATGATTATTTGACGACAAATCATAAAATTCCGGAATTGCAAGTGCAGACGTTGGGAGTTTATTCGTGTTCAAAATTAAACAATATCAAATATATCGGACACCATGGTCAAGCAAAGCCAGAAGAAGTTGAACAAGTGGCAAAGATGATTGTTAATTTTAACAAAGAAACCGGAGAGGGACCAAATGCCAAACTGTCAGATTATATTTTAAAGGCAGAAGAATACACTTCTAACCCACTGCATTGTGTTTGGCGCGATGAAAACGAAAAACTTGTTGCTATTGCCCATATGTCAATTGATCAAAATTATCCACGCATAAGCGGTGTATATACAGAACCTGATGAACGAGGAAAATCTTATGCCAAAATGTTGGTTCATTATCTGACTGACCAAGCATTGAAAAACGGAAAGACACCAATGCTGTTTACGGATTATGACTATGAACCGTCTAATCGTTGTTATCAGGCAGTTGGATATAAGTTGGACTGCGCAATTACTAATTTTCTACCACCATTGTAGAATAAGAATAAGATTAAGCCAAGACAAAGATAATGATTAAAATAGAATATTAAAAACCACCCACAAAGGGGTGGTTTTTTATTGGTGGATCCTGCCTGACTCGAACAGGCGACCAGACCGTTATGAGCGGCCCGCTCTAACCAACTGAGCTAAGGATCCATACACCTATAACGCAAACATAAATATTGCAAATTGATATTATAGTCAAGATGTTTTTTGATATAACTTAAAATATTGTCATCATTAGATATCACTTATTCATTTGCGCCAAACGTTT
>CADBMA010000097.1 GCA_902795665.1 uncultured Rhodospirillales bacterium | reverse complement strand
CTTCGGCAACAAAAAAACCGCCCCAATTGGCGGTTTGAATGGTGCCGACAGAGAGACTCGAACTCCCGACCCACTGATTACAAATCAGTAGCTCTACCAACTGAGCTATGTCGGCCTTTTCTGAAATGGGTTTATATATGAGCTCATCGCCTTTGTCAAGCAAAAAATCAATATTATTTTATTTGTATATTTCAACCCGATAACGCACCTAATACACAAAATTATTCTTAATAAGTTTTTATTTACTTTAGCTTTTGAAAAAAATATGATATACCAAGAAAAAATAGATGGTAATCGGCATGGATATATATACTGACAAAATAAAAATTAAAGCAGACGCTGTCATAGGAACTTCTGAGATAAAACTGCACGATGTTCTCGGTTGGAAAATAGGCAGTACCATCATGCTGAGCCGTCTTGATACTCGTAATATCAATCTAGAAATATCGGGCAACCCTATTGCTAAGGCAACTATATATAGCGAAAACAATGTGTTAAAAATAGAAATAAAATAGGCAAGATCAATGTTAAAAAAAATAAAAAAATTAATAAAAAAAGTCACCAAATCTCCAGCTTTTACAACATTTCTTGGAAAAGTAATGTACTATTATGCCCTATTGGTTTGGAAAACAACCAAATGGCAAATTTTCGGCGTCAATCGTTTTTATCCGATATGGGAAAAAAACAAATCCATAATCTTAACTATCTGGCACGGACGCGTATTAATGATTCCTTATTTTTGGAATAAAAAGATGCCTCTCAATGCCTTAGTTTCTCCTCATAACGACGGAAGAATTGCCGCCACATTCTTAAAAAAGGTAGGTTTTGGCATTATTGACGGTTCCAGCAACGATGGCGCCAACGCCGCAGCCATCAATTTGCTGCGCTCACTTGATAAAAATGAGGCAATTGCCATTATTCCCGATGGACCGCGCGGTCCCCGAATGAAAATGAACTTAAGCCCTCTATATTTTGCCAGAAAATCAGGCAAACCGTTATTTGGCGCAACCTACTCAATTGAACACTCTATCGTTGCCAAAAGCTGGGACGCTATGCTGATTCCCCTCCCTTTTTGCCGCGGAATTGTTCATGTCACAAAACCATATTATATTCCGGCAGATGCCACAGATGAAGAGCTTGAAAATTATAGACAAGAGATTGAGAACGAACTAAATGAGTTAACTCTCCGCGCCGATAAAATTTTGGGAATTAAGTATATAGAGCCCGGAGTAGCCGCCAAAAACAAACACAAACATGAGGAAAAACAACAATGATGGTTATAAAAATCTATAATACTTTGATTCGAGTTTTATACCCTCTGGTTATCAGTCGTTATATCAAAAAACGTAAAGAAAAAGGCAAAGAAGATCTCAAACGGTTTAACGAACGTGTCGGCCGCCCCAACAAAGAACGTCCGGACGGCAAATTATTTTGGTTTCACGGCGCTTCAGTAGGCGAGTCTTTATCAATGTTGCCATTGATTAACCGTGTGCTTGAAACTTATCCCGAATCACACGTAATGGTCACAACCGGAACACTGACCTCCGCCGAACTTATGAGTAAACGCTTGCCGGAACGAGCATTCCATCAATATATTCCGATTGACAATCCGGTTTTTACCACACGTTTCGTAAAACACTGGAATCCTGACGCCGTGCTATGGTTTGAATCCGACTTTTGGCCTGCCATGCTTTCATCTATAAAACGCAAAAACATTCCTCTGATACTGGTTAATGGCCGCATTTCCAACAAATCATTTAAGCGCTGGCAACAGTTTGATTTTATTTGTAAAGATTTGTTATCTTGCTTTACTTTTTGTTTGGGGCAATCTGATGAAGACGCATATCGTCTGCGCGTTCTGGGGGCAAAAGAAGCTATCTGCCTTGGCAACGTCAAATATGCCGGACTTCCTCTTCCGGTTGACGAGGAAAAGAAAACCGAAATTGAAAAGCAAATCAACGGAAGAACAATTTGGCTGGCCAGCTCCACTCACGATGATGAAGAGTTTAAAATCGCCAAATTTCATAATGAACTTAAAAAAGATTACCCTGATCTGCTATTGGTTATTGCCCCTCGTCACCCTCATCGCGGTATTGAGATTCAAGAAAGACTGAATAAAGATTTGAACCTAAAGACCGCACTGCGTTCCAAAGGAGAGCCCATCCGCCCCGACACCGATATTTATATTGCAGACACTATCGGCGAGGTAGGCATATGGTACAGCATCTGCCCGCTGGTATTTATTGGCGGTTCGCTTGTTCCCCACGGCGGACAAAACTTTATGGAGCCATCTCGCTGCCGTGACGCTGTTATCGTCGGCCCGCATATGCATAACTTCACCGATGCAATGAATCGGGCCAAAAAAGCCGATGCCGTAATTCAGGTTAACGATGTTTTGGACTTGACCGATAATGTTCGTCAACTTCTCGGCAATAAAGAACTTTTGGAAGCAAAACGCAGTCTGGCTTACAATTGGGCCACCTCCGAAGCCAAAGTTCTTGACGGAATCATGAACAAAGTGCGGAGTTATATGCCGGAATGAAAACCCCTTCTTTTTGGAAAAATAAAAACCTATTATCTACGCTCCTTTGTCCGTTTGGGTGTATCTATGCAACCATTACCGCACAACGGCTAAAGTTTATAAAGCCGCGGAATGTCAATGTTCCGGTAATCTGTATCGGCAACCTCACCGCCGGCGGCACAGGCAAAACCCCAACCGCACTATCTATTGCAAAAATCATTCGCCAATTTGGAAAAAATCCATATTTTGTCTCACGCGGTTATGGCGGCAACCTCTCCGGAATTATTGTTGCCCCCAAAACACACACCGCTCAGCAAGTTGGAGATGAGCCTTTGTTGCTATCAAGACAAGCTCCCGTCTCAATTAATTCTGAAAGATTTTTAGCCGCCCAAAAAGCCGTTGAGAACGGCGCTGATATCATAATTATGGATGATGGCTTTCAAAATCCGACCTTATATAAAGATATTTCTTTTCTGGTTTTTGACGGAGGATTTGGTATCGGCAACGGCTATCCTCTCCCTGCTGGTCCTTTACGTGAAAGTTTACTATCCGGAATCAAGCGCGCTGATGCCGCAATTATTATTGGTGATGATCAAACCGGATTACGCGCACAATTAGGCAATATACCGATT
>CADBMA010000096.1 GCA_902795665.1 uncultured Rhodospirillales bacterium | reverse complement strand
GAGATGCAATCGAAGCGCAACAAAATCCTTAGCCGGAATTGAACGAACCCTTGGGTTCGAAGCCCGTCTGTTTGGAATACAAAAAAAGACCACCTTTTAAGGTGGTCTGATTTTATTGGTGAGCCCGACGGGATTCGAACCCATGACCCTTTGATTAAAAGTCAAATGCTCTACCAGCTGAGCTACGGGCCCTCACACAATGTGCCTTGTATAATGCATAAAAAAATATTCGTCAACAAAAAAAATAAATAAATTACAAAAAATAGTTTGTTTGTTAAGAATTGTGTGTTATTATCACCCCAGATTTATGATTTGAACCAAAGATATGAGGTTATTGAAAATGGCTGAAAACACCAACTCGCAACAATCAGGGCGTTATGATATGCTGCAAAACGCAGCAGGAGAGATACTTATCATTATTGAATATCGTGAAGGCGGGCCGGAAAATCCTCGCTTGGTTTATGATGGTGGTGAGCAGGCTTTGTTATATCGCAGTCGTGAAAGCGCGTTTATGCTCAATGCAATAGCTAATGAGGCGCGCCTTCCGCTAAAATCAGTCAATGAAGTGCTGATGGTTGAAATAGAAAATGACGACGTGGCTCGCGAATATAAAGTTCCGGTCAGAATTGTCCGCAGTTTAAAAGCTTTAGGGTAGTTATTACATTGTTATAAGCACAAAATGAGGGCTTTATAGCCCTTTTTTGCTAAAATAAGTGGATATAAGACAGTGGTTAATTTTATTTTTTTATTGTTGACGGTTGGAATCTGCTCAATGTTTATGCCACGGCAGCGCCTTTCTTTAATATGGGGCTGTTTTATCTTAGTGTCAGGAGCTTTTAGCGTAGCATCTTTGGCTGGAGTCTATCCTTTTCCAGAATTTTCAGTTATTTGGAATGCCGTGCCTAATTTGCCGGTAATAATCAGCTTTCATCTCAAAAATATCAGTCGCTTTGGCGCAATCGGCGTCATCATGCTTAGCATGACAGTGGTATATTATACAATTTTGTCATCTGACGAATTTACCAAAAACAAACTCAATGGTTTGATTGTCCTGAGCAGCGTTATGGTTATTTCGGCGTTATGTGCGGTTAATTATGTTCAGCTTTTGGTTGCGGTTGGAGTAGTTGATGTTATTGTTTATAGCATAATTAATTTACCTGAAGCTAAACGCCAGTATATCTATGGTAATTTTCTTGCTGATTTTATGCTTTTATGTATTTTAGCCTTAATTTTTGGACAGCAGGGCAATATAAACATTGCCGGTATTGAGGAACAATCGCAAGTTTGGCGGCATCGTGACTGTATTGCGATTATGCTGCTAGCGTGCATATTTATTAAAAATGGAACGGCATTTTTCCATACCGCATATCAGAAAATGTCGGAACTAAATTTTGCGCGCCTAAATTTTATACTGTTTGCAGCCACTCCGTTAATGGGGTTGATTATTCTTCAGCTGTTGAAAAATATTTTAATGATATCTCAATACTCGTATCCATTGTTAAAAATTTTTGCTGTTGCCGGTATTGTTTGGGGTGGCTTAGGCGCGCTGGTAGTTGATAATTTAAAGCGAAAATCGGTTTATCTGTCCATGTTCTTCTGGGGATTAAGCCTGTCGGGTTTTGCTTGGCTGCCGTCTTTTTCCAACCGACGTTTTTATTTGTTTTTAATTGCTGCCTTTTTATTCAATAATATTCTAATGTTTTTTAGCAAACTCCGTAATGATGAGCTGAAAATGTCGCGTTTATGCGGAGTGCTTCAAAGCGCAAAGCTAACTTTTGGAATATGCATTATCTCTACAATCTTGTATGCCCTTGCTTGGAGCTTGTTTGCCGGTCGCAATTTATGGTTAACATCAGTTGGACTCACAGCATTTTCGTTTATCTCTGCGCAGATATTATCAGATGCCTTTTTTGCAAACAATGCTACAGGCAAAAACAATCAGAATATCCGTTTGTTTATGCTTGAAATACCTGTGCTTATTGCTCTTGTTACCCTGATTATTTATAACAAACAACAGTTGCTGAATGTTTGGCCGTATATTGCCGGCTGTGTTATGGTCTGGTTTGCAATTTTTATCTCGCGTCCTTTGCAAAAAATATCTGGCCTATATTGTTCCGATTTTATACAAAAAAGAGATGTTATAAGCGATATTTATAATTTTTGTGTTTTAGTTCCAATACAAGTTTTAGGGCGAGGATTACGCTTAATTGTTGATTTTATGTTTATTGAGAAAACCGTTATTGCTTCAATTAAAAGTGCGATTCGGATTATGATTATCATCTTTCGTCGTATGCATAACGACAATGCTTGGAATTATGTGTTGTTTTTACTGACAGGTATAATAATCATTGCGGCATCGTACTATAATGGAGTTGTGAAATGATTGAAAACGCCTCGGTTCTTTTATTATATATTATGGCTGTCCCATTTATGGGCATTATATTTACAGCTCTTTCAAAAGATAGCAGCCTATCGCGCGGGCGCAATGCGCTATCTGTCGGTATATTGACTGTGATTGCCAATTTGCTTCTTTTATGGATTGTGGCGCATAAAATTGATCATAGTGGAGCAGGTCTGCAGCTGGTCACTTCTTTTGAATGGCTGGATACTCCAAAAATAGAACTGTTGCTCGGCATTGATGTTTTTTCGTTATCCTTAATTGCTGCGATTCATTTCGCGATTTTGCTTGGTTTTATAGGTGTGCGCAATAATAATTATCGCATGAAAACCTTAGTAATTCTTACATTAATGTTTTTGGAAATGGTTATCGGATATTTATTATCAGGCGACCTATTTTCTTTTTATATCTTCTTCGAGGCAATGTTGCTGCCGTTGTTTATGTTGGTGGGCATTTATGGCGATGTACGGCGTCAGGAAACATTATCTCGTTTTTTTATGTATAATCTGTTAGGGGCAATGCTGTTGTTTGTCGCCTTATGCATTTTATTTCACTACCAAAATGTTACAATTCACGATATCAGCCGCGTAACCATCAAACATAATATTGCAATTGTGGTTTGGAGTGCCATTTTTATTGCTTTTTTATCACGGATACCAATTTGGCCTTTTCACTACTGGATATCGTCAGTTAATGTCAATATTTCCAATCCATTAGTATTTATTATCGCCAATATCATACCGCTGACAGGTGTTTATGGCTTAATCAGATTTTTCCCGCTCACTGCCCCCGGAATATTGGAACCCTACTTGTTGGTCTTGAAAATTATAAGCATTGTTACAATGATAATAATTGCTCTGATAGGGTTTGGTAATAGAGATATTCAATATAAAATTTTCTCCTATATGACAGTTTTTTATATCTTATATCTTCTGGGTGCATTGTTGCCTACGGACGCTTTATTGTCCAATATTGGATTTTCAATATTTTCATGGCTGATTATAATTTCAGCAATTGAGGTGATGGTGGCATATCTTGAAAAAGAAAAACAGCGCTCTAATCGTTCTGATTTAGGACTTCTCAACAATGTTAGCCGAAGTTCAATAGTGATGTCGTTTTTTGTATTGGCAGCAGTAGGTATGCCTTTGTCGTCAATGTTTCTAAACAATATGCTTATTTTTTCCGGATTGTTTTCATACAATCTAAAAATGACCATGTTTATATTAACCGCCATTATCCTAAGCTGTCTGGGCTTGTTGCAATATATGTTTTATTTGCGCTATCCGTCTGAAGAAAATAATAAGGTAACCGCTATTGAGGATATTTCGATACCGGTATTTGTCTTTTTTGTAGCGATAATGCTGTTGATGGTTACATCTTTTGTCAATCCATTATGGTATATGGAGTAGATTATGTTGGTAAATTATATCGCATTGCTTCCGGAGTTGGTCTTATTCTTGGGTTTGATAACTATGGGATTGGTTAGAATTTTCCGACACACATCAACCCCAAAAACTTTTTATATAATTTAT
This sequence comes from uncultured Rhodospirillales bacterium, assembly GCA_902795665.1. Taxonomy (GTDB): domain Bacteria; phylum Pseudomonadota; class Alphaproteobacteria; order RF32; family CAG-239; genus JAFUYI01. Next base: position 3,479 of record CADBMA010000096.1, on the reverse strand, counting down.
CGTCTGTTTTTGTTAATTAGTGCGGCATCAACTGTTTTATTTTATAACCAAAATGTCGGAGAATATTTTTATAACAACTCATATACAACGTTATTTAAATTTTTACTTTACAGCATGACATTTATATGGGGATATTTGTCGCTAAAATATTTTGTCAGCAAAAATATATCCAGTTTTGTTTTCTATGAAATTGTTTTATTTAACTTGCTTTGTTTTTCCATAGCGGTTTCGGCGCACAACCTGTTGTTTTTGTTTATTGGACTGTCTTTTCAGTTTTTGGCCAACAATATTCTGTTGAGAATAGACGCACGCAAGGCTGGTGCAAAAGTTTTGGGAGTTTTTTCATTATTAGTAGTCATGACATTTGCCGCCGGCATTGCGATTTTATATTTTTATGCAAAAACACTTGATTATGGCGCAATTGAACGCATTATGGGGATTCGCAGTCAAATTATTTGGCAATATCAATTTTCTGTTGCCTGCATCATTGCGTGTTTATTATTTATGATGGGCGTTGCGCCGTTTCATTTTTGGTTTTCTTGTGTGGTTGGCAATTCAATTCTTCCGGTCTCAGGTTATTTGACAATTGTGCCGATATTTGCTTATTTTTCTTGTTTGGTCAATATTTGCATTAATGCGTTTTACCCATTAATGGATTGGTTAAATCAGGTCTTTATTATTTTTGGAGTGTTGTCAATTTTTTTCGGAGCAATAGGCGCTACCAGTGAAAGCAATTTACGCAAAATTTTTGGATATAGTAGCTTATACTTTATAGGCGTATCCATTATTACACTCTTTCCTCTAAGTGATCAGGGGGTTGTTGCATCATTTACATATTTATTAGTTTATGTGTTGGCAATGTATGGAATTTATACAGTTTTTTATGGATATCGCTGCAAAGGCGAGTACATGAAAGAATTGTCCGACATAAAAGGAGTGGCCACACAGCGCCCCTTCTTATCAGCGGCTTTGCTGATTTTTATGATTTCATTAATCGGCACTCCGCCGCTATTGGGTTTTTTGGGAAAATTGGCCGTTGTCAACAGTCTGCTTATCGGGCAGCATTTTGCGCTTATCGGTTTCGAATTATTTGCAATGCTGATTTTGGTTTGCGCATATCTTAAAGTTATTACGGCAGTATATTTTGAGTCGCGCAACAATATGTTTGATGTGGTTGACCGCGGAGTTTATATCTGCTTGCTGATAAATGTGATATTGATTCTGGTGGTAATAATTAATCCCAAATACCTGATGCACGATGTTGAAATGATGCTGGTTGAGGTATTTTGATGACGGAATTTATTCCTATTGGAAAATGGTTGCGGGCAGATTTTGACACACTTGAGAGCACCAATGATGAAGCCGCACGCTTGAGCAATGCAGAAAGTGCATTCCAGCAAAATATAATAGTAACCGCACACCGCCAGCTTAAAGGGAGAGGGCGGCGCGGACGGAGCTGGATCGGGCTTAAAGGCAACCTGTTCATGTCACTCTTGATGCCGATGGCAGATATTGCCATTGGGGCTTTTTCTTTAATCTCGGCTATAGCCTTGTTAAAAACAATCAAACAATTATCTCCCAAATCTCAGGTTTTGCTAAAGTGGCCCAATGATGTTTTGTTGTACGGAGGAAAGGTTTCAGGGATATTGGTAGAATCCGGAGCAAATAATCAAGTTATAATCGGGATAGGCGTAAATATTGCAGCAGCTCCCAAAGGAGCAGACGTTCCATACAAAACAACTTGCCTGAAAGAACATAATATTGATTGCAGCCGCGAGGAGTTTATAAGTTTATATCTTAATCATTTTGATGAAATGTTGGCGGTTTATAAAAGTTTCGGAATGTCAAAGATTGTTGAAATTTGGCAATATTATGGATATGGAATAGGGCAAAAAATATCCGTGCGCCTACCTCAAAAAGAAATAACCGGCATTTTTAAAGGATTAGCAAATGATGGCACGTTGTTGTTGCAAGATGACAAAGAAAAGATTATCAATATCGGAGCAGGCGAGATTTTGAATATGCCGGAAATAAAAGGAATTTATAATGAACAAGTTTAATAAAGATGGTTTATATTTTATAGCTTTGGGTGGTGCTGATGAAATTGGCATGAATATGTACGTTTATGCCTATCATGGCAAATTTATCATGGTCGACACCGGTTATGGTTTCTTGAATGATAATTTTCCGGGAATGGATTTATGCTTTGCAGATGCCACTTTTTTTGAGCAATATGCTGATAAGTTTGAAGGAATTTTTATTACCCACGCTCACGAAGACCATTTTGGCGCAATAGCTCATATCTGGCCATTACTTAAATGTCCGATTTATGCTTCAGACTTTACAATGGAGCTTATTAAAAATCGCCTGCATGAATACAATTTAGATACACAGGTTGATATGCGTACTATCTGTGAAAATGAACTTGTAGAACTAAAAGAATTTACGGTTAAATTTGTTTCTGTTGTACACTCAGTGCCGGAGACGTCGGCATTAATAATAAAAGCCGGCAACATCACAGTTGTCCATGCAACCGATTGGCGCTTTGATGATGGTGCAGTTGCAGATTTAAAAACAGATTATAATAGTCTTGAAAAAGCAGGAAAATCAGGCGTTGATATGTTTGTCTGCGATTCTACCAATATTATGATTGATGAAGAGCAACCCAGCGAGGCAGAAGTTCGCCAATGCCTTATAAATTTAATTCCCAGTCTGCCCAATACTGTTGTGGCAACTTGTTTTGCCTCCAATTTAACACGTCTGGCAAGCTTGATTATGGCGGCGCAGGCAGCGGGAAGAACTCCGGTTTTAATGGGGCGCAGTCTGCTTTATAATGTCAGAGTGGCCAAAGAGTTGGGTTATTTTAAAGACTTGCCAGCTTGCTACGATATCAAAGAAGCCTCATCTATTCCGGCCAGCAATGCTTTGTATATTTGCACCGGCTCACAGGCCAATTATCGTAGCGCGCTGAGTTCAATTGTCAACGGACAAAGTCGAGACGTCAAACTTGGCAAAGGTGATACGGTTATTTTTTCTTCTAAAATTATTCCCGGTAACGAAGAAAAAATAAACGATATGCAAGAAAAACTTATTGCCCAGGGGGTTAATGTCATTACCAATACCGATGCACTGGTGCACACCTCGGGGCATTGCAGCAAAGCAGAGGTAAAAAGAATGTATGAAATTTTGCGGCCTCGGATTGTTTTGCCGGTTCATGGTGATAAAAAGTTTATTCGTGAACACAAATATTTTGCCGAAACCTGCGGTATAAACGAGGTTGTCAGTGTGGTTAACGGGGGCGTCGTGCTGCTCTCTAAAGAAAAAGTTTTTTCCTGTGAGCCTGTTCCTACAGATGTATTAGCCGTAGACCGCAATGAAATCATATCGCTAAATTCTGAGGTGGTCAAACGCCGCAAGCAAATAGCATATAACGGCAGTGTCTTTATTAGTGTTATTTTTGGTGAAAAATGGGAACTTAT
>CADBMA010000095.1 GCA_902795665.1 uncultured Rhodospirillales bacterium | reverse complement strand
ACTTGCAAAAATAAACTGACAGGTATAAAAGAACCCTATCCGTATGGCACCCCTGGAGGCCGACGGTGTAATGTTTAATTTTATTTTAGGAAAATACAAATGACAGATGTTGTTTTTAATGCTGAAAAGCGCGAAAAAGCAGGTAAGGGGGCAGCTCGGGCATGTCGTCGTGAAGGCCGCGTTCCTGCCGTTATTTACGGAAATAAACAAGAACCGATTATGATCAGCCTGCATCCGGTTGAGCTTGAAAAAGCTTTGGATTTGGTTGGTTTTTATGACGCGGATATTGAAGTTGTTGTTGATGGTAAAAAAATCAAAGTTTCTTGCCAAGACGTTCAGTTTCATCCTGTTTCGGACAAACCGATTCACGTTGACTTTCTTAGAAAATAAATTTTGAAAAATTGCGGGGATGACTGAGACAAACAGGTTTCCGGTGCCAAGGTGTCGGTAGTGTTTGTTTTTGGAGCCCCGCAATTTTTTTAATCGGAGCTTTTGATGTTTTTAATTGTCGGATTGGGCAATCCTGGAGCTAAGTATGTCGGAACGCGGCATAATGCCGGTTTTATGGCGGTTGATGCTATTGCATCAAAATACGGATTTGGGGTGTGGCGCGATAAATTTGATGGTTTGATTGCGGAAGGTAAAATTGGCAATCACAAGGTGTATCTGCTTAAACCTCAGACATTTATGAATTTATCCGGCAATTCAGTTGTTAAGGCGGCAATGTTTTATAAGATATTGCCTTCGAATATAATTGTAATTCATGATGATATGGATTTAGATATTGCTCAAATTAAGGTAAAAACCGGAGGTGGTTCCGGAGGGCATAATGGTTTGAAGAGTATTGATGCCTGTGTTACAAATGCGTATAATCGTATTCGTCTCGGGGTCGGACACCCTAAAGGGAGCAATGAAGAAGTTGTGAATCATGTTTTATCCGGTTTTTCTAAAAACGAAAGAGAGATTTTGCTGCAAAATATAGATTTTGTGGTTGAGAATATTGAGATTTTACTTAACGATGGTGTAAATGCCTTTAGTAATAGAATCGGAATGGCGCTGCATAAATAAAAGGAGAATGTTATGGGGTTTAATTGTGGTATTGTAGGGTTGCCAAATGTTGGAAAATCAACTTTATTTAATGCTCTGACGCAAACTATTGCTGCGCAGGCTGCCAATTTTCCTTTTTGCACAATTGAACCAAATACCGGAAGAGTTGCAGTTCCGGATACAAGGTTGGATAAACTTGTAGAGCTTGTTCATCCCAAAAATGTAGTTCCAACACAGCTTGAATTTGTGGATATTGCCGGATTGGTTAAAGGCGCCTCGCGAGGAGAAGGTTTGGGAAATCAATTTTTGGCAAACATTCGTGAGGTTGATGCAATAATTCATGTTTTGCGGTGTTTTGAAGATGATAATATCACCCACGTTGAAGGTGGGGTTGATCCGATACGTGATGCTGAAATTGTGGAAACCGAGTTGATGATTGCGGATTTGGAATCGCTTGAAAAAAGGCTTGACCAAACTATCAAGAAAGCCAGAGGCGGCGACAAAGAAGCAATTGTTCGGCAGTCAGTTATGGAGCCGATTATTGCAGCTCTTAAGGCCGGAAAACCGGCACGTTCTGCGGCACCGGATATGTCTAACAAAGATGCTGCCCGCGAGTATAGAATGTTGCAGTTACTTACTTCTAAACTGGTGTTATATGTTTGTAATGTAGATGAAAATTCGGCGGCAAGCGGTAACAAATTTTCAGAGCAAGTTGCAGAAAAAGCTGCATCAGAGGGGGCAAAATCTGTGGTTATATCTGCGGCAATTGAAGCCGAGGTTGCTCAACTTGATAATAAGGAAGAACAAAAAGAATTTTTGGAAACTCTGGGCCTTTCTGAAACAGGACTTACCAAAATTATCCGTGCAGGCTATGAATTGTTGGGACTGCAAACCTATTTTACTGCCGGTCCGAAAGAGGTTAGGGCGTGGACATTTGTCAAAGGTTCTAAGGCTCCGCAATGTGCCGGAATTATTCACTCTGATTTTGAACGAGGGTTTATACGCGCTGAGACCATAGCATATGACGATTATGTCAGATTGGGTGGAGAACAAGCCTGTAAGGAAGCCGGAAAAATGCGCTCGGAAGGTAAGGATTATATTGTTCAAGATGGCGATTTGATGAACTTTTTATTTAATGTGTAGATGATTTGCTGTGACTTTTATTCATCAGCTTTGGCGGGCTTGCAACCACAATATTTCTGGTTGTATAAATTAAGTTCTTTTATAAGGTGTAGGCGACGCTCTTGCATTCCGTCTTTGCGTGTTTCGATTTCCAAGTAGGGAATTCCGACAATGGATGAGGCTTGCCGAGCAGCGCGATTGACCTGATTTAAATCTTTCCAGCGAGAGGCTCCCAGCACGGAAGCAACGGCATCATATTGATTGTTTTTGGCATATTCCATGACTCGTTGCAGACGCATTTTAAAGCAAATATCACATCTGCGCCCACGTTCAGGCTCATTTTCAAGTCCCGATGTAAGGTTACACCAGCGCTCGTTATCATATTCAAGTTCAATGAATTTTATGCCGTAGAGCTGACAAATATGTTCATTTTCGTTGCGGCGTTTTTCATATTCAGCAAGCGGGCGGATATTGGGGTTGTAAAAAACAACATCAAAATCGGCTTGCTCTTGTGCAAGTTTTTCAATAACAGCGCAAGAACAGGGTGCGCAGCATGACAACAATAAAAACTTCATGATTATCTCCTTGTGATGAACATATCAAAATGTTTTTAAAAAAGCAAGAGAGCTTTGGGGTATTCCAAAGCTCTCTGAATGCTTATCTCCGGCTCATAACCTTTTGTTGCATTACGTCATAGTCTTTATAAAGACCAAAACGCAGATGCGGGAGATATTTTTTGGCGCCGTCACAAAAGTGACGGTACGCCGCTTCTGACTTCCATATCGGGATTGTAATATTTTGCAGTGTACCATCAGTTGGCAGGAGAGCCAATGCCGATATCATGGCTGCCGCCGAAGCAGAAAACTTTAGTGGCGCGTCTTTTCCGGTTGCCAGCGCCGGAATGGCCAGATTCCTGATACCTCTTTTTTCGGCTTCAATTAGTACCGAATAGGTAGCCAATTGCGTCAAATTGAAGGCGTTGTCCTCCGGAAGGTCAAGCACGGCAACGTGGATTAGCCGTTCCACTTCTTGGCTGTTTGTCTCAAAAGAGACTGCATAGCCAAAGGGGTAGTTTATGTATTTTGCGCCGATGTCGTAAGCTTCCACAGCTTGGTAATACTCGGAACAAATCAACCGCGCGGCAACACTCGTAAAAGAGCAGTGATCGCGGTACTGAGGGACTATGTAGGCATTTGCCTTGAATGTAGCAATGTCACCTCTTGCGATGATGACATTAATCCCGTTTACGTTCATGATTTCATTCATATGAGGGGAATTATTGGTTAATAATTGGTTTAATCTGTAGTATAATACATCTTTATATGAAATGTGTCAATATTTTTGTCAATTTTTGTGTTTTCAGATAGCAAATATTCTTTTTATTGCATCTGATAAACTGGAAAAACGATTTATAATATCGTCGCTTTCTTTGTCCCTTAGTTGATATTGTTTGGTTTTAGTATCATAAACCAAATAATCAAAATTGGTTTCTCCCAGCACTGCAACTGTTGTCCGATCTTGCCGATTGAGGGCGTCGTTTACCCAGACAGCATCAGCAAAACCGGTGTCATCTTCTTCGGGCAAAATTGCATAAATAGCAGCTTGATCATTGCGAATTCCGTTGGCATATTTGACCAAAGAAAAAAACTCATCAGGAAAAACGGCAAATCCTTCTTCGGCAAGAAATTTCCGCGCATCTATATTATGGTGTACATCGGCTTTGCCTCCGAAATATATTGTTTTATTTTTGCGTAATGTTTCTAACAATTCTTTCATTGGCGTGCCTCTCTTTCAGACATTTGAATATAGCTCTGTAAATTTTTGTTTTTTTGCGTTTCTGTAAATATCTGTTTAGTTCCTATACTGATGAATGTTTCACGGCCTTTTTCTTCAGGATAAGAAACTAAACGATATATGTGTTTGCCATCGATACTCTTTGTGTCAGCCAAATGTTTGAATCCGAATTCTTTTCCATTTGCTTTATGTGTATTAATTCCTAAAGATGGAAAATCAATACATAATTCAAAATTGCTTATATCGTCAACGAGCATTGCATTTCTTTGTGCGGCAGCATCTTGAATGTGAAATTTGTGATGAATACTAAAATCCGGTATAGGCGGATGATATTTTTTTTCACGTTCGGCGTGAGGAGCGCCATTTTTACGGATATTTGATAACCAATCACAGATAAATTCTTTATCAACCCCCATTTCAAGTAGTGTGTCTCTGATTAAGTCAAGTTTGACTGTATCTTGGCTTAAGTTTTTCCAAAATTTTTCACGAGTTCCTGTGGAGCATCTTTTATTGATATCTTCAAAACTGATATAATCTTGTTTTCTTAATCCTTTTTGTTGCACCATAAGGTGTGCGACGTCTGACAACGACAAATTTTCAGCCACTTCTTTGGGGAGTTTTGCTTCACAAATTGCGCGATGAATGTGAGGAATTAACATTTTCATGTTGTCGCTTAAAGCAAAAGCTTGGCCTAGTTTAGTGTCAGCAAAATCGTAATATGCAGGCAATGGGGTATATGGAGAGGATTTTTTGTGATGTTGTGTACTGTCAATAAGATTTGCAAATCTTTGATATTCGGGTGAGTATCCGCTACCGAATTCGGTATCTTCTTTGCTTGGAATGTAAAGGCGTCCGACAAAAGCAGCTCTGATTACTTGCTGTATTTCCGGCGGAGTTTTTATGTTTTTTATTTTAACAATTTTATATCCCAAGGCTTGCAATATTTTATTACAATCATCCATGCGCTTATCAGCATCTTTTTGTCGATCATCTTCATTAAAGGCGTTGATATCTTTATTTTTTTGGGTTAGCGGTTCTTTGAAATATTTGATTAATTCTCTGGCTATTCCAAGGCGCTCTATTTCATCTTTATTTTGTAAAAAAGCAGAAACAGCATCTTCGTAATTTGGTTTATCGATAATGCTCAGCATCTTCATTGCGTTAGGTCTGGATTT
>CADBMA010000094.1 GCA_902795665.1 uncultured Rhodospirillales bacterium | reverse complement strand
TTTGATTTTGGCTGCAATAACGGCATTTTTGTGTAAAGGAAATATCTTAGCAAGCGCTTTAGGAACAGCAATGGGCAATCCGTGGACTTTTCCGTTTATTTGGATTTCGGTTTTTTATACAGGGCATTGGTTTTTGGGGCAAGATGCGGGAATGGATATTTCTTTTTTAGATGTGTTTGAAAAAGGAATACGGGCGCTCTTGAGTTTTGATTTTTCTAGTTTTGCGACAGATGTCTGGCCGGTGTTCTACCCGATGTTGATTGGTTGTATTCCGTTTTATATTGCATCGTGGCTGGTTACTTTTTATATAGTCAGGCGTGCGATGTTGCATTTTCCAAAAAGAAAAGGAAATAAAATATGATATCCGGAATTGGCAATGACATATGCAATATTGAGCGAATTTTTATGGCAAAACAGCGTTTTGGAAGACGTTTTGTGGATAGATGCTTTGGGGTAAATGAGCAGCGCGAATTTTCCGGAGAGAAAAATGAAAAAAAATATGCTGCAGATTTGGCAAAACGTTTTGCAGCTAAAGAAGCCTTTGTGAAAGCGTTGGGGACAGGTTTTAGAGGCGGATTGCGCTGGTCTGAAATAGAAGTTATGCATGAAGAAAGCGGCAGACCGTATGTATATTTGTCAGGGAAAACACGAGATATTGTTGCAAAGTTTGGCATTCAAAAAATATGGCTGAGTTTGTCTGATGATTATCCATTTGCACAAGCGGTGGTTGTGGTTGAAGTTTGATTTTGGAGGGAAATTATGGAAACAAAAGAAAGTTGGTCAGATACTGTAAAAACAGTTATTTACGCGGTCTTAATTGCGGTTTTGATACGTAGCTTTTTGTTCGAACCGTTTAAAATTCCTTCAGGCTCAATGTATCCAAATTTGTATGTTGGTGACTTTTTGTTCGTTTCAAAATATACATATGGTTATTCTCGCCATTCTTTGCCGTTTAGTATGCCACTGATATCAGGACGCATTTGGGCAGATGAGCCCAAGGTTGGCGATGTGGTTGTGTTTAAGTATCCACAAGATAATCGTACCGATTTTATAAAACGTATTATTGGAATGCCGGGCGATAAAATCAAGATGGAGAAAGGACGATTGTTTATAAATGGGGTTGAACAGCCACGCAAAGAAACAGAGAATTTTATTATTCGCAATGATTTTGGTTATGCAGAGCGTTTTCATCAATATGAAGAAACTCTTCCCAATGGCGTAAAACATACTATTCTGGAAATTTCTGATGAAGAGGGCGAAGACAATTTTGGAGAAGTTACGGTGCCGGAAAACAGTTATTTTGTAATGGGAGATAACCGTGATCGTTCGGATGATAGCCGCATTCATGTTGGGTTTGTACCTTTTGAAAATTTGGTGGGTAAGGCCAGATTTTTGTTCTTCTCATATGATCCTCAGGAAGGAGCTTGGTACAAGCCATGGACGTGGGGAAGAAAAATCCGCTGGCGCAGGCTGTTTAATAAAATTAAGTGAGAAATGATGGAAAAATTACAACAAATATTGGGGTATAGCTTTAAAAATCAGCATTTATTAAAGCAAGCTTTGACCCATGGCAGTGTTACCAAAAATTTGCATTACAATTATGAACGTTTGGAGTTTTTGGGAGACAGAGTTTTGGGGGTGTCGGTTGCAGAAATGTTGTATAAAATGTTTCCAAATGAGCCGGAAGGGAGCTTGTCGCCGCGTTTTATGGCCTTGGTCTGCAAAGAAACGGTTGCAGAAATGGTTTTGAAGCTAGAGATTAATAAATATATTGTTGCAGAGGGAATTGATGTTGAGCATAACGATAATGTTTTGTGTGATGTAGGCGAGGCGATTATCGGAGCGATATTTCTTGATGCGGGTAGTGATACGGCAATAAAGTTTGTGCAACGTAATTGGCAGCCGTTAGTTGACACACATACCATGCCGCCCAAAGATGCTAAAACTTCGCTGCAGGAATATGCGCACAGTCGCGGATGGAAAACTCCTCATTATGAGGAGGTTGGCCGCGAAGGTACCGAACATGATCCGACATTTTTTATGAAAGTTGTTGTTTTTGGACATGGAGAAGCTTCCGGTCATGGTCATAATAAAAAACTTGCTGAACAAGATGCAGCCAGAAAAATGTTGCAACGACTGGAGAATGGTGATGTCGGAAATTGATACTCGTTGCGGCTTTGTAACCCTTATCGGTGCGCCTAATGCCGGAAAATCTACAATTACCAATGATTTTACCGGTTCAAAAGTGTCGATTGTGAGCCCAAAAGCACAGACTACGCGCACAACAATTAAGGGAATTGGTGTTTATAAAAATACGCAGATTATTTTTCAAGATACGCCGGGGATTTTTAAGCC
>CADBMA010000093.1 GCA_902795665.1 uncultured Rhodospirillales bacterium | reverse complement strand
GACTTTAAGCCGTCGTCCGCTAGCATATCAGTCCAAACGCATTTCATCATATTTTGGACGCCGCCGTCACCCGATATATAAAGACATACGCGTTCATTGGGGAGTTGACTATCCGGCTCCTACAGGAACAAAAATTTTTGCTGCTGGTGATGGAGTTATTGAAGTTGCGCAATATCGCCGCGGTTATGGCAATTATATTAAAATACGCCATAATAGCGAATATTCCACCGCATATGGTCATCTGAACGGATATGCCAAGGGTATTCGTTCAGGCGTAAGAGTTAAACAAGGACAGGTTATCGGATATGTCGGTAGCACCGGACGTTCAACTGGTCCGCATCTGCACTACGAAGTTTTACACAACGGAAAACGCGTTGACCCCCTTAGAGTTAAGGCTGCTGCTTCTGAGAACCTGACGGGCAAAAATCTTAGTGAGTTCAAAAAACAAATAGCCAAGATTGATACTACACGCTCCAATATGCTTGCCTCGCAGAACAAAGAAGAAAAATTGGCTCAGAATGACAAAAACTAAATTCTGAATTTTTCTTTTTGAATTCCGTTTATCGTATATATTTTGGGATTTCGTAAAATTTCCGGAAGTTCGGTGGTGATGAATACGCTGCGATAATCGGCACCATCCACAAAGGCAGTTATATTGCCTGAAGCCGCCGCAATATAACGCTTTGATGCTACAGCCCAAATTGCTGCAATTTCATCATCAGTAAAATATTTTTCCAATTGGAGAGAAATCAGCTTTTTGCCGCAATCAGTATGATCAATCATCATCATTTGTGGATTGGTGTCTGCATATGCCAGAGCTTTTAGCTTATTTTCATCTGTTGGCAAAAAATGTACTGAATATACAACCGCGCAATTGCACGCTGTTGACACGTCAGCATTGCGGGCAATTTGCATTGCCCGTTGCCATAAGTCTTTTTTATCCAACTTTTTCAATCTCCAAATTATTATTTCGCAAAACAATTTCGGCAGTATCATTGTCACCGATTTTGCCATCCAAAATCTGCAAGGCCAGCTTGTTTTCAACCTGATTTTTGAGCAGACGCTTCAATGGACGGGCGCCAAATACCTCATCATATCCGTTATCGGCAATCCATTTAATGGCCTCATCGCTGAAACGCAGGCGGATATTCTTTTCTTCCAAACGTTTTTCAATGTTGCGAAGTTGAATCTCAGCAATTTGCTTAATGTCACTCTTGCTCAATTTATCAAATACGCTTATTTCATCAATACGATTAATAAACTCTGGGCGAAACGCACTTTTTAAGACATCAATCACTTCTTGTTTGCTGCCTCCGTTCATCAAAATTTCCGAACCGAGGTTAGATGTCATAATGATAATCGTATTTTTAAAATCAACGGTACGCCCTTTGCTGTCGGTCAGTCTGCCATCATCAAGCACTTGCAACAAAATATTAAAGACATCTGGATGCGCTTTTTCCACTTCATCAAACAAAATCACTTGATATGGACGGCGACGCACCGATTCTGTCAGAGCTCCGCCTTCTTCATATCCCACATATCCCGGAGGCGAGCCGATAAGACGGGCGACAGCGTGTTTTTCCATGTATTCGGACATATCAATTCTAAACATGGCATTTTCATCATTAAACAAAAACTCAGCCAGAGCTTTGCTCAACTCGGTTTTGCCGACACCGGTCGGACCTAAGAACAAAAATGAGCCAATTGGTTGGCGATGGTCAGAAATTCCGGCACGTGAACGGCGTACTGCATTGGATACTGCGGCAATAGCCTCTTTTTGTCCTATAACACGTTTGGACAAGAAATCTTCCATGTGCAGCAATTTATCTTTTTCGCCTTCAAGCATCTTGTCAACCGGAATTCCTGTCCATTTAGAAACCACTTCGGCAATGGCTGCATCGGTTACAACTTGTTTAGCCTCGTTTTTCTGATTTTTGGCCAGTTCTTCCAATTCGGTCAGGCGCTTTTCCAACTCTGGAATTTCACCATATTGTAGCTGTCCGGCTTTTTCAAATTGTCCGTTACGTTGAGCAATGGCCGCCTCTATTTTTGCTTTATCAAGCTTGTCTTTAACTTCGGTCAAATCAGCCAAAGCCTGTTTTGCGGCCTTCCATTTTGTCGACAATTGTCCGGCTTTTTCTTCTTCATCGGCAATTTCTTTTTCAATTTCAGCAAGACGTTTTTTGGACTGTTCATCTTTTTCTTTTTTCAGAGCCTCGCGTTCAATTTTGAGCTGCATAATTTTACGATCAAGATTGTCCAGTTCTTCCGGTTTAGAATCAATTGCCATGCGTAGAGAGCTTGCCGCTTCATCCATCAAATCAATGGCTTTATCGGGCAGAAAACGATCGCTGATATAACGATTTGAAAGCGTTACCGCAGCAATTAATGCGCTATCGGAAATGCGCACTCCATGATGCAGTTCAAACTTTTCTTTAATGCCGCGCAAAATCGAAATACTTTCCTCAACACCCGGTTCAGCAACAAAAACCGGCTGAAACCGACGAGCCAACGCGGCGTCTTTTTCAACATATTTTTTATATTCGTTGAGGGTTGTGGCGCCCAAGCAATGCAATTCTCCCCGTGCCAAAGCCGGTTTTAGAAGATTAGAGGCATCCATAGAGCCTTCATTGGCTCCGGCGCCGACAATTGTATGCATTTCATCAATAAACAATATAATGTTGCCATTGGCGGCTTCAACATCTTTGAGTACGGCTTTCAGTCTTTCTTCAAATTCGCCGCGGAACTTGGCTCCGGCAATCAATGCCCCCATATCCAGAGCCAAAAGCCTTTTACCTTTCAGGCTTTCAGGTACATCATTGTTGATGATACGCATTGCCAGCCCTTCAACAATTGCGGTTTTTCCCACCCCAGGTTCACCGATAAGCACCGGATTG
>CADBMA010000092.1 GCA_902795665.1 uncultured Rhodospirillales bacterium | reverse complement strand
TCCGAACTTCTTCTGGAATTGCGTGTCTCCGCCGCCGCCGACCAATTTGTCACAAATCTCGCGAGCAACATTTATTGATTTTATAGCCAAGAACGACATCAATAGCATGAGTAAAAACGGCACACTAAAGTCACCAAGATTGTTTTTATCAAACGCGGCAGACTGTTCAGTAAGAATTTCTTGCATTGTAGCGATTAGTACAATCATTACAATTGACATCATCATCATAAAGGCAGCCGAGTTTAAGATGGTCAAAAATCCTACTTTTACACATTTTTTGGTGGTTTTGAACGCAAATGCCATAATCAACAGCGGCAACAACATAACCATCAACGCAAAACGGAAAATTGTATCAATCAGATAAAGAACAAAGCCAAGACAAACAATGCCGAAACAAGATAATATTATCAATCCGGTAAAGAACGCCATTACACCGGCTTCACGCATTGTCAGCCATCCAAATGTAATACCGCTTTGCACCCAATGCCCTCTCAGTGAGCATGTCAGACATTCCATCATTTGCCGCGGACCATCAGGAAAACCATTTAATGTTGCTTTGGTCACACCTTCGGTTACTTTGCAGGATATATCATATTTTGAACCACCGGTCGGTACAAGCCACCCAACATCGTGTCCGATTATCTGAAACCTTGATTCAAGAGAATAAGTTCCAAGCACTGCACTCGCCAGCTCAAGAAAGGCATTGTATACAGGAAATATAATGCTATTTAAAATAAACAGTACACCGGTTGGAGAACTGGCCAGCAACCCGCAAACCATGCAGACAAAGAATTTTTTAATAACTTCACTCCAAATTTCTCCCGCCGATTCTTCAGCAAAGGAGCTTACATGGTTCATAATTTGAAAACCAAGCCAGATTGCAAAAGCGACCATCATTAACGCCATTGCACCTTTCGTAAGGCTTTCATACATTCCCATAATGAGTTTTCCGGTTGTCACATAAATAGTGCTGACAAGCTGCGCCTGCCAACAATCGGCGCGCTGTGCATCAAATTCTTCAGTGCTTACAACGTTGTCAGTAGCGGGATCGTTAATGGCGTTTGTTGTTTCGCCATTAATTCCACAGGCGACCAGCAAGAACAAGAGGGAAAATATAACAAATACCCTCAAAATTTTGGCTATGTTCAGTTTCTTTTCCATCTTTGTTCCCCTAATCGTCAGGTTAACCAAACGGTTATTTTTTACCCGCCTGCGCTTTTTTCAATTGCTCCTCAAGAGCAGCCATTTGAGAGCGCAATGAACTCAATTCACTCTCTTTTTCGGCAATAGTGGAGCGAGCCGCACTTTCTGCGCTGTCTTTTTCTTGTCGCATTGATGACTCAAGCTCAGATATCTTGCTCTGCAAGTCGCGGATTTGTCCTTTGAGCTGATTCTCTTTTCCGCTAGAGTTGCTTCTATAAGACTGAGTCGTGCTCTGTCGACCGCTGTTGTCACCTCCCTTGCGATTGCTTTCATTAGCTGCGGCATCGTTTATTGCTTTTATCTCATCGCCCGAAAGCGCCTCAAGCTCTTGTTTTTCTAAATCGCTTGAGTTGTTTGCTCCATCATCATTTTTTTCACGAGGAGCTTCAGCTCTGGCTGCTGCTTCAGCGGCAGAAGTGTCGTTATTTGCCGCCTCAGGCTGCGGATTTGGTGAAGCCGGAGTCGGAGAAGAGTTTTCTGCAGACTCGTCTCTGTTGGTCGGAGTCGGTGCAGAAGAATTGTTGTTGTTGAGTACCTCATCATTGGTAGTATTCTGATTTTGGTTTTGATTAGTGGTCTCAGTATTTGTATTATTCGTATCAACATTGTCTCTGGAGTTATTGTTATCTGTCGAGGTATTGCCCCTGTTTTGCTGAGCATTAACCTGTCTTCCTGCCGGAGTAAATTTATTGAAGAATTTACTGGTTCTTGCACCAATGCTTTCACGAATGCCGTCAACCCTTTCGTTAATATGAGAGGTAAGCGATCCTCCATCTCCCAAATGAATTGCATTTCCGGCAATTTTTGCTCCGCTAACAGCCAAGTTGGCTCCTCTTGTTGCGGCGCCTTTTGCCAATCCGGCAGCAACAGAACCAAGTTTTGCTCCGGTGTCTGGAGCTTTGGCTCCACCAAACTCTGCTGCGAGTGCAGTTGCATCGGCACACAGTTTCCAGCCAAAAATGCAGCATAGCAACATAAACAACAAACCGCTCAAACCAATGTCAAACGTCTTCAAAATATCTTCAACATTATTGCCGTTAATATTAGTCAACAGTTCTTGTGCGTTGCCGCTTCCTCCGGTTGCCGCTTGTGAAGCCAATTCTACGTTAACGCTGATTACCAACCCCGCAAAAACAAATGTAAAGAATGCAGTTAAAAACATTTTCCAGCCGGTTCCGGTATATCCGGAAGTAATCTTAAACGGCCAAGCCGCTATCAAAAACGGTAACAGTGCTCCCACCACGCCAAGTCGTATAACCTGATCAATTAAATACCAAGCAAACGACAAAGCGCAAAACCATGCAAACGCCCACATAATAAGACCGGTGGTAAACATACTAAAATCCCAGAATATCACACCGCTTGCCTTATTGCGAGCCACACACATCAAAGAACTTCCAAGGGATTGGGATACAGCAATTTCTTGTGTTACCTTTTTCATAAAACAATCAAGATGAGCATACAGCCCTCTGGAATAAAAAACTCCGCCGCTGCCAGCATTGGACGTAGGAGATTCGCAACTCACTCCTCCAACAGCGCCAATGGTTGTATTTCCACTGGCATCAGTCGATGCAATGGCCGATTCTTGATGTGTTAAAAATGCAGAACCGAGATCCAGTCCGGCGTTTAATATCGGCTCCAACCCCAGACGATATACTTCTGAACCGTTCATCAGCAACAACCAAGCCAAGCCAACCTTAAATGTAATGGTAAGAACTTCGGTAATATATTTCGGTGCATCTTGCTTTGTGAAGGCGCTGACTTGTTTTAAGGTTATAAAGGATATATACAGCGCAAACCCAAGCAACAACAGCCTTGTGAATATATAGTATAATGTATTGTAAGATGTTGTCGCCATTGCCTCGGCCGTGTTATACAATACCAAAAATAGCGGACAAAAGATACATTTCCTCAATTGATCAAGCTTCACCGGAATAGGGATACATCCTTCCATTATCCCCTCAGTTGCCTTCATATTTGCGTCCATCAGAACGTAGCTCTTTGAGCCGTCCGCATTAGTCACTTCATATTTAACGGCGTTGCGGTTTCCTCCGGCGGTGCCTTTAATATCGTCTTTAGTGGCCGCAGAAACTTTGCTTAAATTCTCTTCCGAAACACCAATTTCTTTTTGAGCTACATATTTGGCCGCGTCATCACCACTTTTTCTAATTATGGATGCAGCAGCTTTATCTCCAGCCTTGCCGGTCAGAGAGCCAACAATGGGAACATTAAAATTTAAAACCCCTTGCGCTCTTTTTGCAGCGCCATATGCAGCATTTTCAGTACCTTTCTTTACTGCCTCTCTGGATTTTTCAATCTGTTCCTTGCCTTTGTTTACGGCGTGTTTGTTTCCGGTAACAACTCCGCCGATAACATTAACAATTCCGGCCGCGCCCTTAATTCCGCCGCCGGCAGTTTGTAACGCTCCTCCGGCCATTCTTGCCTCGCCCTTCCTAATCTGAGCCAGCGCATCGCCCATGCTTCCTGTAAGCAACCCTAAAACCAGAAGTCCAAATCCTATATTTTTGATCAAATGTCTAGTCATTTTCTTTTTCCTTGTCTCAAAGGATTGCCAAATACTTTCAATCCGATTAACAGCATCACTGCAACCAAAAGGAGTGAACACCAAAGCGCATATTCTGATGCCAACAAAGATAATACGCCGGAATAATACAAAGCAATCAATCCGAGCAGCATACCTATATTGATTAGAAACGTTTTCATGTTTTGCTCCCACTAATGTTTATGTTATTATAACATAAAAAAAGTAGAAAAATTGTTACAGTTTTTTTATTTTTTGCGAGGAAACAAATTTTCCGTTTTTTATAAAGTTAATACAATGCGTTATAACTTTTATTGCCGAGCATGAATTTAAATGTAGAGTTTTTATGGATATAACATCTTTTGTTGTCGCAGAATGCGAGTCTTTCGGATTCGGAAAAAATGTTCTATATAATTTAGGTGCAAATTTGCTAACAAAGCGTCCCATTGGGTGTCGCGTTGTTAATGCTCCTAACTCAATATATGAAGGAAAATCAGGAAGTTGGTCTATAAAATCACTATCATATATACGAATAGCCGGACCAAAAATTTTTAATAACAAGGGGGAGTGAGAAGCTTTTTCTGCCCAAATTGCTCCGCGATTCGGTACATTAATTGTCACTACTTTGCCGATTCGCATATTATTCTTCCAGCGCCAACTTTGTGACAATATTTTGCGAAGCACCAACCCGCCAAAACCATAGGCAACAAAATTAATTTCTTTAATGTCTTTTAGATTTTCGAGGAGCAAATCGAGTTGCAGGGCAATATTTTCAAAGCTTTTAAAAAATGTCGGAATATTTATTGCCGCGGCAACATACCCTTCGCTTTCAAATTGAGATGCCATTTTTTTGAACATATCTTTGCTGCGTCCAAAACCATGGATAAAAATAACAGCTTTCCGCTTTGTGCTCAGCAGCTGATAAGCTTTTGCATAGCGTATAAAAGCTATCTGGCACTTTTGCAGTTTTCCCGACTCGCGTCGAATATCCCACGCATCAAGAAGTCGATATCTTCCCGTGATAACACAGCGCTGTATCCGCCAGCCTTGGTAAAAAAATACATCTTCCCAAAACTGCTTTCCGCCCAAAGTAAAAAAAGTAAAATTCATCTCGTAATTTATATATGTTGATACCTTCATTATAATAACAAACTTCTTGCAAAAGATAAAGAGCTTAGTTTTGAATATAATCGATTCATAAAAATGCGTATATGTATCCAATATTTAAAAGTATATTTAAAGTGACAATAAATTTTAAGTTCGCAATAAAAGTTTACCAAAATCAATGTGTTATTTTAAATACAAATAAAAATCAAAAAAAATAAAAAAAAGATGTTGACATCACAGCGTTAAGGAACTATAACCGCACTCACGGCATACGCCAAGAAAAACGGCGAGATGTTTTAGACCGAAAGGTCGGTTATAAAAAAGAGTAAATAAGTACAATAGAGGATATGCGGACGGTATATATCGGATAATATATATAAAGTCTGTATATTAAGGAACCTATAGAGTAAATTCTTTAGAGTAAGTAATGACAGGCAGGATTAAATTTAATATGAGAGTTTGATCCTGGCTCAGAACGAACGCTGGCGG
>CADBMA010000091.1 GCA_902795665.1 uncultured Rhodospirillales bacterium | reverse complement strand
CACTTTTAAAATTCTTTCAAAACTTGAAGTTTTGTTGCCATATACAAATTTGCCGTCCTGACAAGGCATCTCTCCGTGACGTTCTTGGTATTCTTTCAGGTCTTTAAGGCTCATAAATACACCATTGTCAAAAAAAACATTCCAACCATACGCAGAATCAACCTCAACATGAACAACGCGAATTGTCTTGTCGCTGTCCAAAAACTCCGGCATATGGTTAATAGAAATGCGATAGGCTTTATCGCTCAATTTGCCGCTATACCAGTTCATAATGTCTTGTTGCTTTTCAGAGCTATTACCCTTAAATCCGCTTTCGTTTACCGTGCTTGGATTAATTTTTCTCTGTTCTGGCTTTTTATATTCAACCTTTGATTCCGGCTGTTGCGGGGACTGCTTGGGAAGTTTCTGCTCAACCTTTTCAGTTTGCGGCTCCACATCTTGCACAGGCTTTAATGCTTGAGTCGGCTGTTCATTAACAACGGGCTGCTGCACCGGCTGAGGATTAATATTCGGAGTTTTTCCGGCCCGCGCCGCCTGATATGAGTTTAAGGCGGCATCAAAGTCGTCAATATCAAAATTTGCAAAATCCGGAGTTTGTAGATTGACAATCTCATCAACATCAGAGGTATCTTGATTGTTGAAATTATTATTTACAAAATCATTATCATCAACATCATCAATTTCAAAATTCCCAATATCTTCGCTTTCTTGCTGGAGAGCTTGGTCAATATCAAAATCCGTATTTTTATTTTCTGCCATATCTATATCCTCTTTTTTTAGCCTGCATATATTTTGTATCAAAAAAAATATTCAAATTCAACACCGAATGTTTACATCAACGAAAAACATATTTTCGGATATGCGAATTATAAGGGAATACAAATGAGTACCCTCAAGCCTCCTATCGGTGAATCTTGCAGTTTAATTGTTCCGCCATGCGAGGTGATAATATCTTTAGCAATTGACAATCCCAGTCCCACACCTCCGGTTTCTTTGTTTCTTGAGTCTTCCAATCGATAAAACGCCTTAAAGACTTCTTCTCGTTTGTCTTCTGGAATACCTGGGCCGTCATCATCAATCGTTATTTCTACTTTGTTTCCAACTGCTTCCAGATTTACTGCAATAGTATCTCCGTAATTGAATGCATTTCCAATAACATTGCTTAATGCGCGTTTCAAAGCTTGTTCCCGTCCGTTAACAGCGCTTACCTGATCATTTGTTGAAAACCGTATCATCGCATTGTTTGAAGTGCGTAATTTGTTAATAATGCTCAGTATCATTTCGTTCAAATCCACAAAACCGGCCTGTTCTCCGCCTTCACCGCTGACAAACGACAAATAGCCTTCCAGCATTTTTTCCATCTCAGTAATGTCTTGCAAAAACTCATCTTTATCAATTTTTGATTTTTCTTTATCATCAGAAAGTAAAGCCAGTTGCAGGCGCATTCTGGTCAGCGGAGTGCGCAAATCATGCGAAACACCGGCCAGCATTTGTGTCCTTTCACTAATTTGACGTTGAATGCGCTCTTTCATTTTAATAAAAGCAATTCCCGCTTTCCGAACTTCGGAAGATCCATAAGGTTTGAAATTTTTATCGTCTACGCCCTTACCAAAATTTTCTGCAGCTTCAGCCAAATCGGCAATTGAACGTACCTGAATGCGTAAAAAACCGACCGCGACCAAAAACAACAGCAATGATGTTCCGGCCATCCATGCCATAAAGCCAAATATTGAAGTTGAAAAAATATTTTTTGAATTGGTTTCAAACTGGTATAATCCTTCCGGAGTTTCAATAAAGACAACCAAATCAGAATCCTTGATATATACGCTGGTTATATCATCAGGAAATTCGCGGCTAAGCGATTCTTCCAAAAATCCGGTTACCAGTTTATTGTTACGGCGAGCTTTACGAATGACATCATGTTTTTGATCAAGATCAAAATATTTGAGATTTAAGTCATAATTTTTGAGCGCCAGTTGCTGAATTTCTGCCAGTTGGTCAGGAGCTTTTTCTGCCAGTTGGATTGTAAAAGCCATGTTAGAAGTCAAATTGGCTGATAAACGGCGTCCGACTCTTCCCCATGATCCGTTAAAAAAAGCAACAATTGAAACCATCTGAACCACAATAAGCGGTACAAAAATTAAGAGCATTGTGCGAAAAAATAAAGTTTTCGGCATGTATTTAATGCGAAAATATTTCAGCGCATTATCAATTTTTTCAGGCAAAGCTAGATGCATTTTTATCTCCTTATTCCGTCAACAACATATACCCTTTACCTCTCACCGTTTGCAGGTATCGAGGATTTTTTGAATCTTTTTCAATTTTTTTGCGCAGTCTTGTTATCTGCACATCAATAGAGCGTGGACTCTGTCCGGCTCCCAGCAAATCGGCCAAACGCTCGCGGCTAAAAGTTTGGCCCGACTTTTGCCCCAAAATAGATAACATTGACTGCTCCACCGGTGTTATATGAATTATCTGCCCGTGTTTGTTGGTCAATTCTTTCTTATCCAAATCATAGCAACACAATCCCAAGTTAAGCTTAGATTTATTTTTTTCGCTTTCTTGCGGGGCGCGTTTTAAGATATTTTGAATACGCAAAACCAATTCTCTCGGTTCAAAGGGCTTGGGCAAATAATCATCAGCTCCGCATTCCAAGCCGTTAATCCTATCAACGCTCTCGCTCATGGCGGTGAGCAAAATAACCGGCACATTATCTTCAGCTCTCAGTTTGGTCAAAAATTCCAGACCGCTTTCTTTAGGCATCATAATATCAACAATCAATAAATCAAATTTGTATTGTTTTAGTAATTCTCTAGCTTCATCAGCATCTTTTGCGGCAGAAACCATAAAACCGCTCTCTCTCAAAAAACGGGTTAAGAGAGAGCGGAGTCTGGTATCATCATCAACAGCCAAAATATGAGCTTTTTCGCCGTTCATAGCTGACTCCGATTATTTTTTATCAGTACTTTTGGAGCGAACAGATTTTGATTTTGCCGAACGTACGCGAGTTTTCTTTCCGCTTTTGGCGGCAGTTTGGGCCGCTTTATCAGAATGTCTGCGCATTTTGTTCTTCTTATTGGTGGTTTCTTTTACCTTTTCAGAAACAGCAGTTTTAACTTTTACGGCAATTTTTTTAACCTCTTGCTCAACTACTTTAACCGGATTCTTCTTATTATTCTCAACCGTATAAATATAATCTATACATTTTTCAAAATATTGATATCCGGTAATAAAAGTCAAAATACCTGCCACCCATAGCAGCCATTCTCCAATCATGCCAACAGCATCACCTATAACATAGAGACGCTGCAACAAAATCATTGAGATCGCTGCCATCTGGCAACAAGTTTTCCACTTGGCCAAGCGCGTAACCGGCATACCAACACGAAATTCAGCCAAAAACTCACGCATTCCTGAAACCAATACCTCACGACACATGATAATAATGACCGGAATATAAGTAACCGGAGCCACCATGCGATTAGCAACCAAAATCAGCAAAGCAGAAACTACCAGTAGCTTATCAGCAATCGGATCAAGCAACCTGCCCAGAACAGAATTTTGATTGCGAGAACGAGCAAAATAGCCGTCCAGATAATCAGTAATTGAAGCCATAACAAACAGCACTCCGGCTAAAATTGACCACAACGCAGAGTGGATATAAATAGCCATAAAAATAACCGGAATGACAACAATTCTAGAAATAGTCAAAATATTAGGAAGATTATACATAATGTGCACCTATCAATTGAATTAACTCCACGCCATCATAAAACATATTTTTTATTTGTGGAAGTAGTTAAATATTTTTTCCGCTGTTTTTTTACTTATGCCGGATACTTTTTGCAAATCATTTAACGTTGCTTGCTTTATTGCATCAAATGAGCCAAAGTGATTGAGCAGTTTTTTCTTGCGGTCATGTCCAATTCCCTCAATTTCATCTAATTGTGAAGCAAAAACCGATTTTCCGCGTTTTTTGCGGTGTGTTCCGATAGCAAAGCGATGCGCTTCATCGCGTATATTCTGCATATAAAACGCGAGTGGCGACTGAAAAGGCAGAGCAAAGCTTTCTTTTCCTTTTTGGTGATAAAATTCTTTACCGGCATTGCGCTCAGGCCCTTTAGATATTGCAATTATCGCAATTCCGGCTAAATCATAGTTCTTCAGGCTGTCATGCACGGCATGCAGTTGTCCCAATCCGCCGTCAAGCAAAATCACATCAGGACGATTCTCCTCACTCATCCGCTCAAAACGGCGTTTTAAAACTTCTTGCATCATTGCAAAATCATCATTGGTTATTGCTTCATTGCGAATATTAAAAGTTCGGTACGCTTTTTTATCAAATCCTTGCGGAGTGGCAACAATCATTGCTCCCACAGCATAACTTCCCTGAATGTGTGAATTGTCATATACTTCGATTCGCTGAGGAATATTTT
>CADBMA010000090.1 GCA_902795665.1 uncultured Rhodospirillales bacterium | reverse complement strand
TCAAAAACATTTTTGCCGCCGACACGCATATTCTGCACAGAAAATCCAAACGGTTTTTCCTCACCGGCTACATCTATTTGCAGACCATCATGGCGAGCAATGCGGCGCTCGGTCTTAAAATTAAGCCAGTTTTTCTGCACTTGTCCGACGCGTCCGATGGGTAGTCCGCGATGTCCCACAAAATCACGATCAACCACGTTTTTGTTTTTGCCGTGCAACATAAATTTGCACCATGGGCGCGAAAAAATTTGTTTGATATTCTCTTCTTTTTGCAGCTGAGCACCTTTGCCATCCAAAATATTGCGATAATAATCGGTAACTGCGGCCACATATAGCGCATTTTTCTTGCGTCCTTCAATTTTGAGCGAGGTGACCGGCATTTTTAAGACATCGTTTCCCAGAGCCATGTCTTTCATTGAAAATAAATGTTTGTTGCCGTTAAAAGCTGCACGGCATGGGTATAAACATTTGCCGCGATTGGCACTGCGTCCGCTTTCTAATGATGAAAACATACATAAACCGCTGTACGAATAACAAAGCGCGCCATGAATAAATGCCTCAGTTTCCAAACCTTTTATAGCGGATATTTCTTTAATTTCGCTCAGAGATAACTCCCGTGCCAAAACCACGCGTTTGAAGCCTAATTCTTGCAGAGCCAAAGCACCTTCTTTGTTGTGAACCGCCATTTGTGTGCTGGCATGCAACTCCAGCTCCGGATAGATGTTTTTGATAACTCGCGCCACCCCGATATCCTGCAGTATAATACCGTCAACTCCGCAATTGGCGCATATATCAAGATTATGTATTAATTCGGGCAGTTCGTGTTCTTGGATTAAGGTATTAATGGTAACATACACCTTGCGCTGCAAGCTATGAGCATAGCCGGTAAAATTATTCAGCTCTTCTTCATCAAAATTGGCGGCAGTTGCCCGCGCTGAAAATCGTTTCAAACCGAGATATACGGCATCGGCCCCGTAGTATAAAGCCGCATATCCGGCTTCGATATCTCCGGCCGGCGCCAGAAGTTCTTGTTTCATCTTGTTCTCCTATTTAAGCTGACTTTTATACAGCGAAGCATAGACACCGTTTTCTTTGTTCAGTAATTCTTCGTGTGTGCCGGTTTCGACAATCTCACCATAGTTGACAACGACAATTCTGTCGGCATTGCGCACGGTTGACAGGCGGTGAGCAATAATAAACACAGTGCGGTCTTTCATCAAATTATCTATCGCCTGCTGCACCACCGCTTCTGATTTATTATCTAAAGCTGAGGTTGCTTCGTCCAAAATTACAATCGGTGCATTTTTGATGAAAGCACGGGCTATTGCAATGCGTTGTTTTTGTCCGCCGGATAATAACACGCCGCGTTCACCGATCTGAGTATCAAGTCCTTTATCAAGACTGGCAATAAACTCTTCCAAACAAGCGTTTTTGACGGCATGAATAATTTCATCATCGGTTGCGTTTTCTTTGCCAAGCAAAATATTGTCGCGTATGGTACCGGCAAATAAAAAATTGTCCTGAAATACAATTGCGATATTGTCACGCAGTGAGTTAAGGTCATATTTGCGGATATCGATACCATCAATCATTACGGCGCCGGATTTCACATCATAAAAACGCGGCAATAAATTGACTAATGTGGTTTTTCCTCCGCCGGAATTTCCTACAAATGCAACTGTTTGCCCGACATTGATATTCAGATTAATATTTTTGAGAACCGGTTTGTTTTTAACATATGAGAAACAAACATCTTTATATTCAATATTATTTTTTACATCTTTTAAGATAACGGGGTTTTCACAATTGTGAATTTGCGGAACTCTTTCAAGGCATCCGAATACGCGTTCCATGGCCAGCAATGCCATTTGTACACTGTTAAAATTGTTGCCGATTGATTTTATGGGGTTATACAGCATAATCAGGGCCGTGATGAATGACACAAAGTTTCCGGCCGTAATTTCTTGATGTACAATCAAATAGCTGCCGGTCCAAATGACCAACGCAATGCCGAGCGAAACAATAAAGTGCATCAACGGTGACATCATTCCGGTCCGCTGTATCATCTTAATTCCAAGTTTGAAAACAGATTTTAAGGTTTCACGGAAACGTTTGCTTTGATAATCGTACAGGTTATATGAGGCAATTATACGGTTGCCGTTATAAGTTTCATTGTAATGGCTCATAACCGCGGCGCCGGAAAAAATAGTCTTATCCATAACGGCTTTAATGCGGCGGCGAACCGTAGTCAGAGGATATAAAGCTCCGAACAAAACGACCACAGCAATCAGAGCCAGCTGCCAAGAATTATAGAACAATACAGCAATTAATGATACCGAAGAAAAAACTCGGGTGGTAAAAAGTTTGAGGTTTGATAATAGTCCGTTGCAGGCCAAATCTACATCGTTATTATAATGAAACATTATATTTCCGGAAGTATTGGTATCAAAATATGTGGCCTCATTGCTCATAAGTTTGTCAAACAAATCCATTTTGACATCATTGGCAATTTTGCGTCCAACCCAAGTATTGAGGTAAGTGGCGGCATAATTCAATGTACTCTGCAGACAACTGAAAACAATAATCAAAAGCGGAATATAGTTTGTCATATTGCTTGACTTTTCAACCATAACCACATCCATATATGGCTTGAGCGACCAAGCAATTACGGCATCCATTGAACCGATAGGAATAGTGATAAGTACAGAAATTAAAGCACGTCCCCAGTACGGCTTGACATATGGAAATATCTTGCGGTAATTGACCACAATATTCATTGACATAATTTTTTGTATAAGCTTGTTAAACATCTTTTTCTTCATTAATATTAAATATGTGGGTATATTATGCGATTTTCCTTTACTTGCCAAGCAATTTTTATATTTATTTACAGACTTGCAATTCCTGACGCAATTTATCAATGCGCCCAAGCCATTCCCAAGTTGCCGGATATTCTTCAAAACTCAGCCGCTCAATTTCAATGCCGACTTTTGCTCCACCGACAGGATAAAGCGGACAACTGCTATAATAGACCGGATTTGAACAACCGCACAAGCTCATCACGACCGGCATTAGGACGAGCCGCAATTGCTGCTTTTTTCCTTTCGACATATTTTATCACCTCCTTTTCTTTTTCGATTATTTTTATTTCGGCTTGGCTTTTACCAAGATGATAACAAGCCAAACAAAGGGCGGCAATCATCAATAGTGATGCCGCCCATTTTATTACTTGATTCAGGCTCATTTCTGCACCTTATCAGCCATTACTTCAAACAAGCGATTAATAATAAACTTATTAAACGCATCATATAAAGGACGACTGAATATTACTACTACACAGGCACAGCCGGCTTTGGCCGGAGCAGAAATTTCAAACATATCAAAAACCAGATATAAACTATAGCCCATGATAAATCCTAAAATTGCATCAACTCCGGCTTGAAGCAAAGTTTTTGCTCTGACTATAGCTGACAAGATTGCCATAATCAGTAATAAAATAAATATTTTCAAATCATCAATCATGCTACACCTCATATCAAAAATTTGTTGGATTCAATACAATTAGCAATTCGGTTAGCTCTTTTGGGAGTTTGGCGAGCATAGTT
>CADBMA010000089.1 GCA_902795665.1 uncultured Rhodospirillales bacterium | reverse complement strand
GCAAGAGCTTGTCCTAAGTTGTCACCGTTATTAACAAAAACCAATGTCTTATCGATTCTTTCTGACAAATATCTTGTTGCATCACGACGCAACGCTCTCAAAGCATTCGATACCGGAGTTCCGCCTTTTACAAGCGCAGACATTGCCAAAAGCCACGTAATACCCACAAACACTTTATATAACGACCAAGGCGGAAGATTGTCCACATAAGCACGAATTGTCCCTGTCCAAATACCGATGGTACCATAAATTATAATACCCAGTGCCGGCACAATCGAAAAAGCAATCGGCCAATAAACTTGGATCCACGAAGACAAATCTGCCAAATTTTTAGCCAGACCGGTCCATTGGGTGTTTGGGGCGGCCTCAATCATCGGCGGCACCATGTAAGCACCAATACCATAAATAATCAATGTAACCATCATTAACAAAAATGCCGGATAGCTGATAGCGCTTACAATTGGGCGCAGCATTTTAGTCGTTCCTTCGGTAACCCTAATCAAGTTGCGCAGCGCACTCTCCAAGTCCGAAACGTCACCGACTGACAACATCAATCTTTCACGGTCGGGAGCCCATCCTCTAAGAGCCTCAGAAAATGGTTGACCGTTTTGTAAAGCGTTTGCCCAGCTTGCAATTGCAATTGCCATAGGTTCACTGGGATTTTTGCCATCATTGGTAACTGTTGCATGCAGCATATCCAAGGCATTCATCAATGAAAATCGGTTAGACATCAATGAGGCAATTTTACGATATATTTTCAACCGTGTTGCGCCGGACATATTGCAGATAATTTTGGCATAATATATTTCTATTTTATTAAGGCTCTGCATTGCCTTAGTAAGATTATATCCTGAACTTTTGCCTTTGTTATCGCTCATCAAAATTCTCCGTTATTACTAATAAACCGGTCGCTGATCCAACAATCCGCACCAACGTTCAACTTCATCTAGGTCAATCAATCCTTTTAGCATACGCTCCAATGCGGCGTCTTTCAGAGGGCGGCCGTTAAGGTCGCTGGTCCAATAATCAATAGCTTTGCGGGTTTCGCCCCGAATCATTAATTCCAAAAAGGTTGCATCAGGCAAAATCATCTCTTGAACACCAAGACGCCCCTTAATTCCTCGTCCACCGCAAAATTTACAACCCGGACCTTTAAGATAGGTATTTTCAATGCCAAAATCACCAAGAGCAATTTTTAGACGTTGTACTGCCGAATTATCCAAATGCTCCTTTGCCGGAACGCGGCAATAAGGACAAAGCTTTCGGAACAAACGTTGAGATACCAACCCCTTCAGCAACTCCGGATCGCCAAGCATATATGATTGCACCCCCATATCGCGCAGACGGGTAACAATTGCCGGAGCAGAGTTCGCGTGCAACGTAGTCCATACCAAGTGTCCGGACAAAGCGCCCTTAAATACCAGATTCGCTGCCGATAAAGAGCGAGTTTCGCCAACCATCAAAACATCAGGGTCAGAACGAAGCGCAGCATTCAATGCCAAACCAAATTGTTCAGCTTTTTCTTCTTCAGTATTTGCATTGGTAACCGGCATTTGTCTGGCACCTGGAATAGGATACTCTGGAGGATCTTCCACGGTCAGCAGATTGACTTCATTATTCTTTTCTTTAATCAATTTAATCATATTACGCTGCAACAATGTTGATTTTCCGGAACCGGTTGGTCCGGCCACAACATTAAGTCCAACCGGCGCAGAGCGCAAGCGGAAGAACAAATCTTGCTCATAATCACCGCACCCTAACGCGGCCAAATCATCGCTTCCATCAGGGTTGTCATCGGCATACAAAATACGCATAACCAAATATTGCGATCCAAACGCAATAGGATTAAATTGCAAACGAATAGCCAAAACATTATGCGGAAGCATAAGTTTTCCCTTAGAGCCGCGCAAGGGAGTAGATCCCAGTTTCTGCGCACCCTGAAACTCATTTTGAGCATAGTTAGAGTCAGAAATATCTGCCGAAGCAAAAGCCGCACGAACAAACAACTCGCCCCAATCTTTGCTATATTCCATCTCCTTAACCATAATACCATTAGTGCGGAAAATAACTTCGGAGAAATTATCAGAAACCACAATGTGAACGTCAGAAACCTTCATTGAAGATGCGCGCTTAACAATATTAACAAAGTCTTGCTGCATCTGCAGACGTTCCAGATCGGCATCATCACTGGATATTGTTTTGTTGCGCTCTGCTAATGCATAAATGGTATTCAGCTCATTTTGCGAAATATACTGCGGAGGCTGCATTTGCAGCCCCTTCTTAGCGGCAATAGTTTGAAAGTTTAATACCGGTCCGTCAAATTTATGTTCAGATGAAACCAAAAACCTACCATCTGAAAACAAGGCCAAACGTCGACGAGTTTCATCATTTATATTCAGAGATGTCCCATCAGGCAGCTTTGCCCCAGGCATAGTGCAAAGATAATTTCCGTTTTCAAACAAACTCTCAATAAAAGCCTTTGTATCCTTAGGCTTCGTAGAAGCAGCCGCTTCTGCTTCTGTTTCGGGTTTATTTTTATCCTCTTCTGCCATGTTTTTCGACTATTTGACGACCATTCCTCTGCTCAGGCTCGGAATGCCCTGTGTAGACATAAGACGTCCCGATCTGGCTCTAAAATTGCCTGATGAACTTTCTTCTGCGGCAGAGCTCTCGCTTCTCTTAATGTTAACCTCGGGTTTTGTCGGTTCACGATCCAAAATACCACCGGCAGAGAAGTACAGATAATCTTTGTCGCTATCTTTAACCGCACTCAAAAATGTCTGAGTAATTTCATCAATAGTATAGCCATTACGCAAAGTTGTACCTACCTTCGCCATAAAGACATCGCCATCTTCATTAATAAGTTTTGCAACCAAATCATCATCGCGTCCGGTAATTTCCATAATCGCATATTCTCTGCTCAGACGAACTTTTTCCGGAGCAACCGCTTCTGATGTTCCGCCGCTGGCAAAAGGATTGCGTTTGGACGAACCTCTGGAAAGAGCTGCTTGCTTAGCCTTTTCAATCTCTTGTTCCAATCTTGTCTTCAAGATAGATATCTGATTTTCCAAATTGGCAACTTTTTTCTCATGATTTACACGGGCAGTTTCAGCTTTAGCTCTTGTTTCTTCGGCCTTTTGTTGAATAATGCTGATTTTGCTTTTATAATCATTCAGCATATTTTTAATTTGCTCATCTTTCTTGGCCATTTCTGCATATGTCTCAGCATTCTTTTTAATCCATTTTTGGGTAGAAGCCAACATTGTCTCTTTATACGCTTTGACTATCTTTTCTTGACGCAATTTTTCCAAAGCAATTTCGGTTTCTTTCAGTTTGCGCTGTTCTTCCACCATAAGGCGATCTTGCTCATTTTGCCATTCAATTTTCTTACGTTCTTCTTCTTCAATTCTGGCTTGTTCTTCTCTCTGAGCTTTTTCTCTTTGAGCCTTTACGGCTGCAATTTCATTGGCAACGCGTTCTTTTTTGAGTTCCAGATTAAGAAGGGTGGTCTGTTTTTCCAAATCAGACATCTTATTGAACAACTCATTATTGATAGATTCAGTCAAAACAGGCATCGCTGGCTGAGCTGACAAGGATGCAACCGGCAAAGCAGGTTCAGAAGGAACACTATATGTTTCAGCAGCAATATCAGCCTCATTTACAGGATCATCAAAATTTATAGATATATTGTTACCGTTTCCATTGTCAACTTCCATCGGAATTACATCTGATGGGGTGCGTGTAGTTGCGTTTACTTGCGCTGCAGGAGATATCAAACCGCTGCTTCCCGGCAAAGAAACATCGACATTTAACGACATATCACCGGAACTTGGAGTATCAACATCCAAATCCAAATTGACTTCATCGTCATCATCGGCGAGCAAAGTAATTGTTCCTTGAGCATAAACCTTATCTGCCAACAATCCTGCTGCAGCCAAAACAGCTAAACCACATAATGTATTTCTAAAACTATAACGCATAGATAGCTCCTTCGTAATCCCAAACTCCGGTACCCGGGTTGTATTGTATTGAATTCATTTCAAGTCCTGAGAACTTTGTTAAAAAATCGCTCCAAATTCTCGGATTATAATTAGACGAGAATTTGAATTTTACGGAACGATAAACGTTCTGTTGCGGAGAAGTATAAGTATAATCAGACAGACTTATAACTTGTCCGATTGATTGAAAATAATCATTCAGCATATTTTTCAAGTCAACCGTATTGTATGACGGCTCTGAATCTTCGGTCTCAAATGGTCCTATTGAAATAGCAGCCATTGCTGTATTTCCGTCAGGAGAAATGGAGCGACCGGAAAAGTTAAGCCCTGAAGATGCTAACGCCTTATCTATAGTATACAGGCGACCAATCTCCCTGCTCCATGATGTGCTAACCGAAGATACTGAGCAAGATATATTTCCAATGCGCCAGCCCGGAGGTAATATCTTTACCAGACTCATGGTGTGGACATAACAACTCTGCATCACCGCATCTTGAGCCGGCAAATTTTCCCATGGTTTTGGCTCTGGCGGAACTTCCGGCTGAGCTATAACCTTAGGCTGTATTGGAACAATAACCGGCGCAGGAGGCGCTTCAAAAAGCATCATAAACAGCTTATAGACAATGAAAAGCGCCAAAAAGGCAACCGCAGCCGCCGCAATATAAAAAGCCTTGCCTTTTGTCTGAATTTTTTGCAGTTTTACACGGCTACCTCTCTGAATAATATCAGAAAGCGACGGATATAAAGTATCATCAATTCCCCATTCCGGCGGAGCAATTTTCAGTCTCCAATCCGGAACCATCATCATGCTCATGAATTGTTTTCTGGCATCTTCTTCAGAAGTATACAGCATATCGCCGTTTGCCAAAATAACATCATCACGAACGCAAATATACCACCATCCGTTATCAACCTTAAAAACAGCTACAAAAGAGGGCTGATCTGCAAGCGCTGTTGCCACAGCCGGTGCGGCCACAAACTCACTGGGCTTATATCCGTCTGAAGAAACGCAAATACCAAACTGCGGCGTCTTACCTTTCTTGATACAGAATAAATCGGCCCCTTCCAGCACACCCTGTGATGATTCAATAACTTCCGGTTGAGGATTTTCCTGATTCTGCAATGACTGCCAAAACAGACTTGTAGCATACTCTGTACCATTAACATAGATACTTGATGCCCATGTTCTGTTGGTATCTACACCTGCGATGTCTACATTGTCTACCACTGTGGTAATCCTCTTAAAAATTAGTTATGAACGCGAGTTTCCGGATTTAACGGCGATTCCAAAATCACAGGAGTCAAGATAATAACCAATATGCTTCTAACCTTTTCTCCTACGGCAGCACCACCCAACAAAGAGTTTTCTGCTGAGCCTACACCGGTTTTTGTCGCAGTATTTTCAACACGCTCATATCCGGTTAATACCAAAGATTCGCCAGATTTAAGAGCAACTTCTTGTGAAAAACCGCGCGATTCGATAATCGGGTTTTGGATATACTCACCGCCTTCATCAGACAAGTCAACTTTTTGCAGTTCTAACAAGTCTGACAATGTCAGGTTAAACATCAACATCATACGGCCATGTTCCAAAATTCTCGGCAACACGCTCATTGTAAATCCGGTTTCGATTTCCTCGGTTTCAGTTGACAAATCATATGTATCGCCATCGCCGCCGCTGTTGGTTTTGGTGATTTCTGAGATGTAATTTTGTTTCTTAACCACCTGAATCGGAGCCGGTTTGTTGTTCATTGTCGTAACCGTACCGCTGGTAATCAGGTTGGTGTTGTTTTTCTTAGACACAGCCTGAATTGCGGCGTTAATGTTCCAATTGCCGGGCATAATCTGCATAGTTAGGTTCTTAGTGATATCATCACTCAGACCGTTTGCAGCACTGGCAATACCAACGATGGTTTTGCCATCATTAAATCCGGCACCTAAATCAAGCCCAAAAGTATCAGAATCACTGATATTGACCTGCAACACTTTTACACTGATTGCAACCTGACGCGACAAGCGTGCATTCTGCTCATTAACATATTGAGCAACTTTTTTAATATCTGTCGGGGTTGCGGTCAAAGATATTGTTCCATTGGTTGAGTCAATAGACAGTTTTGCTTCATCACTAATCATAGACTGAATAGATTTTTCAACATTTTGCCACAACTCCAACTGTGCAGTGGTTGCCAAGCTGAGCTGCGAAGATCCGCCGCTGCCTGAATCTGTTGAAGATCCGCCAATGTTGTTTGACAAATTTTGTTGTGTCGGCAAGCTGTAAAGCACAAATGTTTTGGTGATAAATTTGTAAAAATATACTTCATTTTTATCATATTTCCACCACAGTCCAAATCTTGACGCAACCTCATCAAGCAATCCGCTCAACGGTCCGCGATAAGAAACCAGCATTTTATCCGGAGCAGCCCAGTGAGCATTAATGCTTTCCGGAGTTGGCTCATTACCTTCGGCATTTTTTATAATATCATCTTCAAGAGTTGAGGCATATCTCACACGAACGGAAGTGATTTTATTAATCATATCGCCGATTTCGTATAAAGTAATCGGGCGATTGCTTATCAAAGTAATACCTTCTTTTGCCTCCAAATGAGCAGGAAGCGGAGCGCCCTCATACTCTACCTCGCTTTTATCTCCAAGCCAGATATCTTCTTTCACTCTAACCACGTCGCTGGGTGCTGCATCTGTAGGTATTTTTGCTTTTTCTTTCAGTTCAGTTGTTGCCTCTATTTCTCTTTCTATCGTAGAGTCCAAACTGGTCGCGATAGTGCACGCTCCTACCAGAGCAATTGCGCCCATACCCAAACTGTATTTAATCCATTTATTCATAAGCATTTTCATCCTCCATAGTCTCGACTACCAAGACGCGGTTTCCTTTATAAAAAGTTGCAATTGGCGCTGGGCGTGCTCTTGCAAAAGCTCTTACCAAAGCCGAGCTAACATCTGCAAAACGGCCGCGGAACATAGCGCCTGCGGTTAAATTATAATTACGATTCGTGTTCCACACCAATCTCCAACCTGAGCGGTCGCACCACTCGGTCAAAATACCTTTAAGGCTTTTACCTTCTTCGGCCAACCAATCTTCAACCGGATCATCTGCGGCATATTCGCCATCGCCGCTGTTTGCGGTATCATCGGCAATCTGTTCCATTTCGCCGCCGGCATTTGTTGCAATTTCGGTTTCATACTCAAGGACTTCACCCTCTACCATTGGCGGAATTGCTGCGGTCATATTGCTGCCGGCTCCGCTATTGACAATCATATGGTCCATTGGGGTTCTTTCGCCATATTCGCGATAATCTGCCGCCACTTTTGTATAATTAACAAACTCATCTTCAGCGATACATCTTCCGTTATATGCCTCTGGATATTGTGCAGAAGGACAAGTTGTCTGGGCTGTTGCAGGCTGTGGTTGGCTTGCATGGTCATATTCGGCATAGTATGTATCATTGCTGGCGCAGCCAGAAACTAACATGATTCCTAAAAAACCGGCCGGTAAAAGAAATTTGTAGCTCATTTTTCTATGTTTCCCAAGTTGTTTAAATCACATTTTTTTACTATCATACAAGCAGAAAAAAAATAATCAAGAAACTTTTACCATGTTTGGTAGCTGGTATTTTTTCTCTGTCTGTTTTTTATTTGTTGACCAGATGAATTGTCGCTGATGCGTAACGTCCTTATAATAAAGGAGTTTGGCTCTCTGGAGGTGAATACAGTGTTGAGCTTGTCATCACTAATTCCTCTTCCGTCCAGCACTGTGTGCAAAAGCTCCAATCTTCTTTGTTGCAGAGCATAAGAACTGTTTTTATCAATTCTTATCTCTAAAATAGTGTCAGGATCTTCGGCCGCTTTGTTAGCAAAAGCCTGAATCCAACGCAGTGTTTGTCCGGATATCTCGGCACGCCCCGGCTGAAATGACAACTTCATTTCTGCGGGCAAAATTTTGGTTGGCGTCTTGTTTTTCTTAAACGCAGACAGCCCGCCTTTTTTGCCGGTGCCGTCATCGGATTCGCTTTCATCATTGTCTTCAACGCCATCGCCGCCTTCTTCATCATCTGAAGCTCCGAACAGCGAGGTTATACTTTTCAGAAAGCCTTTTTTCTTTTTGTCGTCAGCCTTGCTGTCAACCTCTTCCTCCTCATAGGATTCGTCCTCGTCGTCAAAAAGCGCCTTTTTAGGAGACACCAATTGAGGAGTAAGATTTTTGTCATTAAGAATATCTTCTGGAATTGGTATCAAAATATTTTTCACCATTTCAGCGGTCTGAACGGTTTTTTCTGTAGATTCTGCCTTTTCCGGATAGAGCAAATTCTCAATTTCTGCCTCTTTTCCTTCTGCGGCAAAATCTTCAACAGCCTTACTGTTTTTGGCAAACTTGTTGGCCTTGGCAACCACCCACGGACTATCAGAAATTTCGCTCATAGATGTCCATTCACGCGGCTTTGGAGTTTCGGCGATATCATTGGTTTCTACGGCAGAGGTGTCAATTGAGATATGGGTATCAACCATAGCCACCTGATTTTGAGGGGCTTTGTCTACAATCTCAATAGCCTTCCGTTCCGGACGTTTGTTGCTGTTTTCAAGGGGGATAAAATCAGTCTCATTGAGTGTTTCGGCTGTTTCTTGTGCAAAAGCAAGCTCAATTGTGTCAGCTTGCGCCGCGCCGGCACTTTCGTTGCTCGATTCGACATCGCTACCTTCTTTTGGCGCTGCTACAACTGCTGCGGTCTCAAACGTGCTGGGGATAACTTCTTTTGCGTCAGCAATAACGCCATCAGGCACAATGCTTGCTTCGGCTTGTTTGTCACGATTCGAGGATATCTCTTTTTCCTGCGGGGCATATTCTAAAGGAATATCGGCAACATCTTCAATTGACGAAATTGCAATTGCTTTTGCCTCAAAAGTCGTGTCGTCAAATACATTTATGTCATATTCTTCAACTTTTTCGTGCTGCAAAGTCGGCAAATTGACCGCAGCTATTTCTTTAACTTTCAAAGATTGCGGAATGTTGTCAGTTTTCTGAAAAAACAAAGCGATATTTTTTGGGGGGAGATCAATATTTGACGGTCGGGGTAGGTAGACGGAAAAAAATAGCTCGTTTGCAACCCAAATCGCAAACGACGAAAGCGTAAAGCTTATCCAAAACATTTTTAGCGTCTTTTTCATATAAATATGACCCCTCCGAAAGTTAACAATAAATTAAAAAGTACTAACATGCAAGTATTTATTTACTATTTTTTAACAACTTATTGAGCTGTGAATAAGTCATCATTTTGCGGCATGCAAATCGGCAGAGAGCATTGTATATTCGCAACATTTGTTTATATGCGCATGAATTTGAGACAAAAACGCCTTTGCGCAACTATGAATTTTTTGTTACAGCAACAGTTTGTTGTGCAAAATCAATATATTAGTCAAAAATTAAAACGAATGATAATGCTGGCATTTTTCTGAAAAATCAGGTATTCTAAAATTGTAAAAGTACTTTAAATTAATTTAAGGAGAAAAACTATGCAATT
>CADBMA010000088.1 GCA_902795665.1 uncultured Rhodospirillales bacterium | reverse complement strand
TTAATTCATTGATACCAATATCTGAAACATTCATTCCTTGTGACTTTAATATATCTTCAGGTTTTGATAATTCTCCGATAAAAGCCTTACTGGCTGCAGCGGTTGCGGCCAAAGTCATACCTTTGAGATTGGATGATGGCTTAAGTTTGTATTTTTTGTCTTGAATTGTAATATATAATCCAAACATATGCAGTTGAATTCGCGGGCATTTTATTTTTTCTTTTATTTTTATAATTGCTTCAAACATATTTATTGAAGATGGGTTTTGAGAGCATTTTTCAGCTAGTTTTTTCTGATTTATGACTTGCAGAATATCAATAGCTTCTCTCTCGTTTACCCCAATTGAATCAACTTTGTTTGCCAAATGTTGTACAATAGCTTTTCTGATTTTTAAATCTTGGGTTGAGGCAATTTCAAGATGGATTATAGATTTTGGACTGGATTTTTTCCAATTATCAATAATATGAACACTGTTTTTAATGTGTTTTATGCCATTTTTATCGGAACTTAAAGCTTGATATCCGGAAAGAATAAAATAATCAAACTGATGAGAGTAGGTGTATTGTAAGAATTTTTCATCAATTACAAAATCAAATAAAGGCGGGTCATAAGTTATGATAAAACGATTAGATTTTGGACAGATAAATTCTTGATTTTTGACAGTAATTTTATCTCCTTTATCAAACTCAACAATCCAGTGAATTGAAGATATTTTGTCACGGCTGATTTGTGCAGCAGGGGATAATTTTCCATCAATATCAAAAGATAAAAGATTGGGGCGATTGTACAGTTGTTCAGCTTGAAGAGAAGTTAAAGCGTTGCTGTGCAATATAATTTTATTGATTGGGGTTAAAGATAAGGTATTTGCAATTATTCCGGCCTGTCCTCCGGTTTGCATTTTTTTGGTGCCAAGATTGTGGAGCATCCATTCAAATATTTCATATTTTTCAGAAATCCATTCTTCGGCAATGCCGTTAGTGAAGCATTTGAAAATTCCCTTAATGACAAATGGTACAGAATTGGCAATCGGAGAGCTAATGGATTGCAGCTCATCAACAGATAAGTTGTTTTTGTTTATCATTTCGGAAATTTGTTTTCCGCTCATTTTAACAACAGAGTCAATACAGGTGTTAAAAGCACAGGCAACTTGCGTTATTTTTGAGGTTTTAGCAAAGGTGTCAGGTGCTTTGGAATAGATTTTCAGCCAGTTTTTATAAAGATTTTTCGGTTGTGTTTTTTGCATCTTCAACTTTCATAATTAATAATGAGCTAGCAATGATATCAGACAAATTTTTATAAAATTCCATCTGGGTTTCAATTTGTTGATACCAATTCTTAATTTTTTCGTTTTCAAATAAAGGAGTGTTTTCCTGATTTTTTATCAACCTTGCTGCGCCGGCCAAATCTCCACTATCAGCTAATTTTTTGATGGGGCGCAGTGCTTGCAGTAAATTGTAGGTATCAGAATCTTTATCTTTTGGGGTTGATATTTTGATATATTCGTTAATTTTGGCCATTAAACGTTGTTTCCAATCAAAAGATTCGTTGTTTTTCAGTTCTTCATTTTTTATTTGATTATATATTTCGTTGAACTGATTTATAATATCGGTTTGAGAATAGAAGTTAATGTTGCAATGTGAGGTAATAAATTCGACGTTTTCTTGTATTGACATATCATTATCAGACAGGATTTTTAACGCCTCCGCCTCGTTTTTGCAATTGTTTCCGTGGGTTGTGTTATCACGGATAAGCATTGCGGCGGTCAAAATTAAGGCTCCGCGGTTGGAGGTTTTTCCCAGTTTAGATAGTTGATTTCGAACAGAATTTATTTCGTTGTTTATGTTTATAATTTCAGCTGCATCAGCTTTTGATTTGTTGAAATAAGAAAAATTTTGCTTCAACAGTTCAGACTGTTCTGATCCGGAACGGACGATTAAGGATAAATTTTCCATTTTGGAGTTCAGAGCATCAATTTTGATACTGTTGATTTTTGCCGTTTCATCAATCGTGCTTGGTTTTATGTTTAACCAGCCGGCAATATACTGAGGGTTTTTCCATATCCAAATCCCTGCTGTGATTATAAATAAGATAGCGGCTATTTCGGTAATTCGAAGCATAATAACTGAAATTCTGCCTAATTTAGCCAGAAAAGACGATTTATTTTTTACCATCGTTATTTCCTTTGTAAAAATTTTTTTAATGGTTTATTATGGAGCAATAATAGTTAATTTTTTATCAAAAGACAAGAGTATGATAGTTTTAGGAATAGAAAGCAGTTGTGATGAAACCGCAGCGGCGATTGTTAATGATAATAAGGAAATTTTATCAAACATTGTATTGTCGCAAGATGAGCACAAAATATATGGCGGAGTGGTGCCGGAAATTGCGGCTCGTTCTCACCTTGACCATATAGATGACATAATCAGCCAAGCTTTTCAGCGAGCAAGAATAAAACCACAGCAGATTGATGCAATAGCTGCCGCATCAGGTCCGGGGTTGATTGGAGGTGTGGTTGTCGGAGTTATGGCAGCAAAAGCCCTAGCTCTGGCTTTAAATAAGCCTTTTATAGCCGTAAATCATCTGGAAGGGCACGCTTTGGTGTCAAGACTTACAGATGATGTTGAATATCCATATTTGTTGCTGTTGGTGTCCGGCGGGCATTGCCAAATTTTGATTGTTAAATCTGCGGGGGATTATGAACGTTTGGGTACAACCATTGATGATGCAGCCGGTGAAGCTTTTGATAAAGTTGCTAAAATGCTGAAACTTGGCTATCCGGGGGGACCGATGATTGAAAAAATGGCGGCAATCGGTGACGAAAATAGGTTTAGTCTCCCTCATCCTTTGCGCGGATCAGGAGATTTAAATCTTTCTTTTTCTGGCCTCAAGACGGCAGTCAGAAAAATTATAGAATCTTATGGAAACGCCGATATTGAAGAAACAATTTTGCCGCGTAAAGATATTGCGGATATCTGTGCTTGTTTTCAAAAAACGGCGTGTGAATGTTTGTTTGATAAATTGCTTAAGGCAACAGATGTTTTTAAGCAAAAATATCCACAAGGCAAACATGTTGTTGTTGCCGGAGGGGTTGCAGCAAATATGTATTTGCGCGGAAGGTTGGAAGAGTTGGCAAAAAACAAAGGATTAATTTTTGCGGCACCGCCGATAAAATTTTGTACGGATAATGGGGTGATGATTGCTTGGGCCGGATTGGAACGTTTCAAGAGAGGATATACAGATGAGTTGGATTTTAAGCCAAGACCACGCTGGCCTTTGGATTCTAATGCCCCTAAAGCCGCAGGAGCCGGAGGTGTAAAGGCGTGAGGAATAAAGAAGAAATTCTTAAAATTATGCAAGTTTTTGCAGACAAAGATGCAGCTCCAAAAAGTGAGCTTGAATATACAAATGCTTATACTTTGCTGGTAGCCATTATTTTATCGGCACAAAGTACGGATAAGGGGGTAAATAAGGCAACCAAAGAACTGTTTAAGGTTGCAGATACTCCGCAAAAAATGCTCGAGTTAGGATTGGATGGTTTGAAAGAATATATAAAAACCATCGGATTATTTAACAATAAAGCCAAAAGCATTATGAGCATGAGCCAAAGTTTGATTGAAAAATTCGGCGGAGAAGTGCCAAGCCAGCAAGAAGACTTGGAATCTTTGGCGGGAGTAGGGCGAAAGACGGCCAATGTTTTGCGCAATGTGTGGTATAATCAACCCACAATGGCGGTTGATACTCATGTTTTCAGAATAGCCCATCGGCTTGATTTTAGTCAGGGAAAAACGCC
>CADBMA010000087.1 GCA_902795665.1 uncultured Rhodospirillales bacterium | reverse complement strand
TAATTAGATTTTGGCTGCTTGGGTTTTTCCTCAATTGAGATGGCGTGAAAATTTTTATCAAACTCAACCACGCCGAAACGCTCGGGATCTGAGACATGATAGCCAAAGACAGTGCCGCCGGTGTTTTTGGCAACTTCTTCACGAAATAGTTTAAGCTGTTCACCCATGTAGAAAATATTGTCTCCCAGAATCAGACAAACCTCATCGTTGCCAATAAAATCAGCCCCAATGGTAAAAGCCTGTGCAATTCCTTTCGGCTCGGCCTGAACTCTATATTCAAAATGCATTCCCATGCGAGAACCATCACCAAAAAGTTTTTCGATATTGGGAGTATCCTGTGGGGTGGATATGATTAAAATGTCTTTAATACCAAACAACATGAGTGTTGCAAGCGGATAATAAATCATCGGTTTGTCATAAACCGGTAAAAGCTGCTTGCTGGTTATGCTTGTCAGCGGATAAAGACGGGAGCCGCTGCCTCCGGCCAGTATAATACCTTTCATATCAAAATCCCTTATAAATCATATTATATTTGCATATTATCATGCCGTTTTGATAAATCAAGTCTTTCATTTATGTTAACAACAACCCAACTAAAGGTTGATGCTTGTAAAAAAACTCTCGTAACTGCATTAGTATAACATAATAAAAAAGTCTAAATGTCAAGCTTGAAAAAACTATTTACAAGGCCAGATGTAAATTTTATTCATATTGCAACAGGAATGCCTTAATTTCACGATTTATAGTTCTGCGAAGAAGCTTTCCGACGTGGCCGATTTCAGGGACAATTATCAATTTGGAATACGGAAGTTTTTTATGTAATTTATAGGCTCCTTCCAACGGACAAACCATATCCAGACGATTGTGTACCATTAACGTCGGAATATTTTGCAGTTTTTCGGCGTTGTTCAAAATATAATTATCCTCAAGCATAAAGTTTTGAGCTTCATAATTGATATAGATGCGATCTGAGGTCAATTGTTCCGGGAAAACATCGTGAATATCCAGATGTGGCTCAAGACTCCCTGCAACCCGTTCAAAACTGCCATAAAGGCAAGAAGCACGTTGCTGCAGTTCATAATCACCGGAATTAATCATTTCGGCATAATGCTTTGATAAATCGCCGCTGATTTTGTTTGCATCATTAAGTTTTTCAATCATATCGGGATAAAAGATGCGGCTGTTATCGTATAACCATTTTTTATTGCCCGAATCTGCCAAAAAAACTTGACTTAATAGTAGAGATTCAACACGTTGAGGATTGCGAAGGGCAAATAACAAGGCAAGCGTTGAGCCCCAAGATGCGCCGCGAACAATAACTTTGCCATCAATTTTTAGATATTTCAGCAATCGCTCTGCATCATCCAACAATGCCTGAGTGTTGTTGTTCAACATTTCTCCGGCCGGAAAGGATTTTCCGCAACCTCGCTGATCAAAAAGTATGACGCGATGTTTGCAAGGGCAGAAGGCATCTGTATGGTGTATCTTGGCCTGACCTCCAGGACCACCATGAAAAACAAGCACCGGCAATCCATGAGGGTTTCCGGCTTCCATAAAAAATACCTTATGCCCGTCGTGTTCCGGCAAATAACCAGAATTAAATATTTTCGGCTTAAACCATCTAAACATTATATTTCTCTTAGCTTCACAGACTTTGTTTTTAGTCAAGTTGATAAAAAATTGCCCAGAACGAATCTGGGGCAATATTAAGTTTAATTGAGGCTTTCTTCGAGTTCTTGTCTTATAGTCAACAAACCTGTGATAACATTATCAAGAACATCTTTGCCTATAGGAAACTCCTTTTCCGGAACGTCTTGCTGCTCATTCAAAGTTTCTGACGCG
Organism: uncultured Rhodospirillales bacterium; assembly: GCA_902795665.1. Classification (GTDB taxonomy): domain Bacteria; phylum Pseudomonadota; class Alphaproteobacteria; order RF32; family CAG-239; genus JAFUYI01. Next base: position 1,440 of record CADBMA010000087.1, on the reverse strand, counting down.
GCAAAAAAATCGTCTTGAATAGTGTCACCGACAAAAGTTTTAATTCCTTTTTCACGAAACAGCTTCTGCACCCCCTCAATGGTATAGCGATCACTATGCAGCAAATCTCTGATGCATTCCAATAATTTTACATCATCAGGACGATAATAACGACGTCCGCCGCTCATTTTCAGCGGTTTAATTTGGCTGAACTTTGTTTCCCAAAAACGCAATACATGGGTGCCAACACCCAGTTTATCGGCAACCTCTGCAATTGTGCGAAAAGCAGCTTTGGATTTATTGACAACCATGTGAATGCCTATTTACTCTTTTTGGCTCTGCCTCCGGCAATGCCGTTGACTGCGTTACGCAAAAACTGTGATGGCTTGAAAGAGATAACGCGCCGCGGAGTAATTTCTGCTTCAGCGCCGGTTTTAGGGTTGCGACCAACACGGCTCTTTTTATCACGAAGAGCAAAGGTTCCAAAAGAAGATAACTTGACGCTTCTGCCTTTGGATAATTCTTCAACTATTTCGGTTAAGAAAAGGTCCAAGATTTCTCCGGATTCCTTGCGAGACAAACCGACTTCCTGATACAGCATTTCAGCAATATTTAATCTTGTAATTGTTTTCATTTCCTTAATTCCTTAGTTTTTGTTGTTTTTCAATATATCATTAAAAATTTTTATCGCCAATATTTTTCATAACTATCTACAATTTAAATTCTAATCACCAATCCACCCCAAGTAAATCCGGCCCCCATGGAGCTGATAACCACAACATCTCCTTTTTTTATTTTTCCGGAAGCGCAGGCTTCAGCCAATGCCAGAGGGATTGATGCTGCTGACGTGTTACCATGATGATCAACTGTAATAATAACTTTAGAAATATCAAGCTCTAACTTTTTGGCAACTGAGTCAATTATGCGCAGATTGGCCTGATGCGGAATGTACCAATCAATATCGCTCAATTGCAAACCGGCAATTTTTAGGCTTTCTTCAACCCCTTCAAGCAGACTGGGTATCGCCAGCCTGAAGACCTCTTTGCCGTCCATATGAACAAATCCGGATTTTTGATTGTATGAAACGCCGCTATCTGAACATAATTTGTCATAGTAGTCTACATCTGCATAAATTTTGGTAGCTAAAATTCCGGTATCCAAGCCATTTTTATCGGCATCAAGAGCCTGAAAGACAGCAGCGCCGGCGCCATCCCCAAATAAAACACAGGTATTGCGGTCGGTCCAATCAACAATTCGCGAAAGTGTTTCGGCTCCGATAACAAGAGCGTTTTTGATTTGCCCCAGACGTATCATATTATCGGCAATCTGAGTTGCATAGACAAATCCGGAACAAGCAGCATTGACGTCCATCGCAGCGACTCCGGAGCGTATTCCCAACATTTTTCCGACTTTGGCTGCAGTTGCCGGAAAAGTGTTATCCGGAGTAACCGTGGCAACTAT
>CADBMA010000086.1 GCA_902795665.1 uncultured Rhodospirillales bacterium | reverse complement strand
CATGATAAGAGTTTGCACCTAAAGCATCGTGAGAACGGCGCATATCGCGACGAGATTTTGAAGTTTTATGTTTTGGTGTTGCCATTTTCTTATTCTTCTCAAAAAAACATTGTTATCACGAAAAAAATTTTCAGAGTGCAGTAGTACAACATTTCAAAACAAAATGCAAGATATTTCTACAATTCTGAAAGGTTAAATGTCTTTTATATAAAAATTTTGCATTTGGCAAGCATATTTTTTTATTTTGGCAACTTTTGAGCCAAAATGCAGTACATCAGATTGAGCGCAAAAATTATTTTTTCAGTTTTTTCAGCGCTGCAAACGGGTGATTGCCAACAGTTTCATCATCGTCAAACTCTGATTTAAAATAAAATTCTTCGCCCTCTTGGCGCGGATAATAATCCAAACGCAAGGCCACTTGCTCAATTGCCACATCGCCAAGGTCAATTTTGCCATCAACCACAATTTCCGGAGTATCTGTGTCCCAGTCATCGCCATCTTCTTTTTGGCTGTTTAAGGTTGCTTTTGTATCAAAAGATGTCGTAAAATCAAAATCATAACTTTTAGTAAATTCTTCCAATGAGACCACGCTTTGCAAAACAAGTTCCGTCTTTATATGCCCGTTAATCTGCAAAATTGAGGTAGAACGATCAGGTTTAATCCAAAAATCGGCATCAAACATTTTAACAGCTTTGACTTGCAAAACTTGGGATAAAAAAGGTTTTACATTGTCATCTGCTCTCATCTTATAATGTTGTTCACTCAGCGGCAAATCAGCAACAATCAACGGATATGAAAATTCTTTTTGCATTAATATTTTCCCTATGCTATAAGATAACGACAAATAGTATAATGATAAGGATAAATTATGATGTCAATAAACAAAATGTTTTTATTCTGCGCATCTTTGGCTGCAGCATCGTGCAGCAGCGATATTTTTGTTAACCACGCAGGAAATATGCCTGCCGATGACAAAGTTGCCATGGTATTTAAAGGTCAGAGCAAACAAGATGTTCTAGAATTGCTGGGATCTCCGTCGAATATTGTATCTTTAGATAGAGACACTTGGATTTATATGTCATCCGAAATTAAACAAGTTGCCTTTATGGCGCCGAAAGAAATTGAACGCGATGTTCTGGTAATTAAATTTAGTGAACAAGGAAACGTTGAAACCATTGAAAAACTTGATAAACAGCATGGCGAAAATGTTGAAATTAACCAAGAACAAACCCCCGATCAAGAACAAGAACAAGGATTTTTCCGAAAATATTTTGGCGGAGTCGGGCAATATTTGCCATTTGGCAAAGGCTCACAAGGTATGGAGCCGTAGTCTATTGAAAATGACCGCCACAAAGGCGGTCATTTTATTTACACATTTTTTAAGATATAAAACAGCTTGCGTAAATAATGAGATATATTTATTCCGCAGTTTTGTCCTCTGTATCATAAACAATTTGCGGAACTTCTGCCTCATTGCCTGCCATCAACTCTTCTTTTTTGCGGCGGCCGCGGCGTTTTTTAACCGGAGCTTTACGATTGACTGCACTAATAACATAATTGCCAGCCAATTTATATAAATCTACCAAATGTCCATTGTACATATGATCAGCTTCTTGAACCAAAGCAAAGTCAACCGAAACATTGCGCTGCATATTCAGACGCTTGGCCATTGAAGCGACGGTCTGCGGAGCAACTATTTCATCTTTTCCGCCTTGCACTATCAGACCAGAGGTTGGGCAAGGCGCTAAAAATGAAAAATCTTTTTCGTTAGCAGGAGGCGATATCGCAATAAAATTGTTGATATCCGGCCGGCGCATCAATAGCTGCAATGCAATCCACGCTCCAAATGTATAACCAACAACCCAACACTGACGCGCTTCCGGATTCATCGACTGAAGCCAATCCAAAGCTATGGTTGCATCAGAAAGCTCTCCTGGGCCGTCTTCAAACTGTCCTTGAGAACGCCCTACTCCGCGAAAATTAAAGCGAAGAACCGAAAAACCCAGATCCTTAAAGCAACTATACAAAGTATAAACAACTTTGTTACTCATGGTGCCGCCATATTGCGGGTGGGGATGCAAAATCAGCGCAATCGGCGCTCCGGGGCGGTTGCTCTGATGGTAGCGCCCTTCTATTCTTCCGGCATGGCCGTTAAACAAAACTTCTGCCATTTATATATTCCTAACAAGTTTATTTTGTATTATATTATAGGATAAAATCTCTATAAATTATTAATTTACTGGAATATAGCATTAAAAAAAACAAAAATTCAAGTAAGTTTTTACGATGTAACCGAAATGTAACTATTATTTTTAATTAATTTGTGTTATTATATCCAATAGAGGAACAGTGTGGAGGACAACCATGAAAAAGCTATTCAAAATATTGACTGCCATTGCTCTTGTCATGTTTGTAACGGCGACCGGTACGCAGGCGCAAGGTACCAATTTTAACACTACCGAAAACGATGGTATGTTTGGAAATGTAAACAGCGGCGGAACTCAGAAAGAGGCTGTAACCGAGGCTCCGATGTATAGCGGCGGCCCCACGGGAGGCGATGTTTTGCCTGTTGACCCGTGGGCAAAAGCACGCGACCGCAGCGGAATAGAAACTTGGAGAGGTTCCGGACAGCATGGGCGCCTTGATTATGTTGGCGAAGCAACAACTTATACTGACGCTCAGGGACAAGAAATGATTGCTCCGGAAGTAAATCGTCATAATATGGTTGTCGGATTGGATCACCTACGCAATCTTGGGTATAGAATCCCGCAGGAATATGACGAAAAGATTAAAAATGCCCCAAACTCCTATAAACAACTTTTAATCAGGAATATGGACGAAGTAAGCAATAGCAATGACCCGTTCAGCCGTATTGTTACAGGAATGATGGCGTTGTTTGAAAGATATACCGGACTTGACATAAACAATTTATTCTTTAATTCTATCAGATTGATGGGAACCGATTAACGGAGGTGCATGATGAAGCAATTATGGCTGACTTTGTTTTGCCTTTTGATATCAGTTCCGGCTTTTGCTGTTTCTTCAGATATGTCTCCGGAACAGGCGCAAGAAGCCATCAATAAGAGATTTTTGACCACTGAAACGGTTGAAATTACAAAAGGACTAAAAAAACAAACGGATTATGTGGCCGAAAATTATCAAGAAGGAGAATTGCGCAGGCTTATTTTGAATATGGAAAAACTTGCCAGAAAAACTGCTCGTAAAAATAATAATGAGTATATTCCATATGACCGCCGAATCGATGTAAAAAATCCTCAACAAGTAAAACGTTTTTTCCGTAACCGTATTAATGCAATATATTAAGTATGGTTTTTATTTTGACAAATGCTTTGTTTGCCGCTAGGCTGACAAAGCATTTGTTTTATGAAAGGATTGACATGGTGAACATATTTGAAAATCTTCTATCTGTTGCCGACCGATTTGATACCATATTGGTTGATGCTTATGGCGTCTTTTGGAACGGAGCCGATTTTTATGCAGGAAGCCGAGAAGTATTGCAACAGTTAGTAAAAGACGGAAAAAAAATTATCATACTATCCAACACACCGCATTTGTCATCAAAGCTCAAAGAACAATATAAAAAAAGAGGTCTTTGTGAAGGTGTGCACTATGCTGATTTTGTATCATCAGGAGATGCACTGCATAAGGCTTTAGTAAAACAAGATATTGATGTTAACGGCAATAAAATATGGATATTGGGCACCAAGCATCGCGGACTTTTTGCGGGAACAAAATATGAGATTGTGGACAGCATGGAAGATGCCGACGCTTTTTATATATCTACTCCAAGATTGCTTGCTGAACAGGCTGAAGAAAACAGCTTATATGAAAATTGCTTATATTTGGCTCCGAATGGGGAATATGACAGCACAACAATTGAACCTTTTATCCCTACTTTGAAAAAACTTTATCATTTGGGATTGCCGGCCATAAATGCCAACCCTGATTTGGCGGCAAACGAGGTTGATGCTTATGGACAGATAAATTTTGTGCTGCGTCCGGGAAGCATTGCGGAAACATATCGCCGCATGGGTGGAAAAGTTATTGAATTTGGAAAACCGCATCAAAATATTTTTGACTACACATTCAAAAAGTTTAACATTGTACCAAATGTCAACATTGCTATGGTTGGCGACACTTATCGCACCGATATTAAAGGCGCCCAAAACTCCGGAATTTGCGGTGTATGGTGCGTTGAAACAGGTGTAACCGCCGAAGAAACATCTAAAGGAAGCACTTTAGAGCAACTTTGCGGCGGCAATTTTAGTAATGTGTTGCTGATTAAACGTCTGGCATAAAACTTTAAAAATATCATTTTGAGAATATATCAAATATTTACACACAAGGAGAACAGATATGAGCGCCGGAATGACTGCAGTATTGATACTGATTGTAAGTTATGCGATATTGTTTTCAGAAATGCTTAATCGTGCAATTGTTGCGCTGCTTGGTGCCGGAATTATGATTATAGCCGGTATTTTGAGCCAAAAAAGCGCAATTGAGGGGATTGATTTTAACACAATTTTTTTGTTAATCGGCATGATGATAATTGTGGGCATTGCTGAAAAATCCGGAGTATTTGAATATGCAGCCATCCGCTCCGTAAAAGCCGTAAAAGCAAATCCGCGCAGCTTGATGGTTGTTTTAATTGTGATGACGGCATTTTTTTCTGCATTACTGGACAACGTTACCACTATTTTGCTGATTGTACCAATTACATTTCAAATTACACGGCAATTACAAGTTTCGGCTTATCCTTATCTGCTGGCTGAAATATTTGCTTCAAATATCGGAGGGGCAGCAACATTAATCGGCGACCCTCCGAATATCCTTATAGGTTCTGCGCTGGGGTTAAATTTTATGGATTTTGTAAACGCTTTAACTCCGGTTGTTATGATTGCATTATTTGCTGTTATTTTAATTTTTGATCGTTTTTGGGGGCGCAAGCTGTATGCTTCGGCAGAGCAAAAAGAAATAGTGATGCAAACCGAAGCAAAATCTGCAATTAAAGATAAAGTTTTGCTTGTTAAATCATTGATTGTATTATCTTTGGTTATTGTTGCTTTTATAGCCGCCGAACATCTTAATATTGAAAACGGAACTATTGCATTATTTGGTGCCGCTATCTTGTTGTTATTGTATAGTTTAGGATTGAAACACGGCCAGCGCGAGCAGCAGATTGAAGAAGCGTTTAACATGGTGGATTGGACTACGGTTTTCTTTTTTGCCGGTCTTTTCATTATTGTACATGGATTGCACGAAACCGGAGTGTTGCAAACCATGGGAAACAAGTTTGCAGATTTTACAAAAGGAGATATATTGCAAACCGCAATGATTACTCTGGCCGGTTCAGCCGTATTGTCGACAGCCATAGACAACATTCCGTTTGTGGCCACAATGATACCAATGCTGAAATCTATGGAAGAGGGACTGGGTGGTCGTGAGATTATGATGCCTATTTGGTGGGCATTATCACTCGGAGCTTGTTTTGGAGGCAACGGATCATTAATTGCTGCTTCGGCAAATGTTATTGCCGCAGGAATTGCCTCAAAAGAAGGGGAGCCAATACACTTTATGAAGTTTTTAATTTGGTCGTTACCAATAACATTGTTAACGATTATTTTGGCCGCAGCATATCTATACCTGAGATACTTTTATCTATAGAATTAACCAAAATTTAGGAAGCACTGTTTTATATTGCTTTGTTGCGAGTTTTATTAGGGATGACTATTGATGCACTTTTTAGATTTTTTACAAAATTATCTGCAGGAAGATGTCAGCAAGATAATTGCTGTATCAGTGTTTGCAGTTTGTTATATTGTACTATTTTCTGAAAAAGTAAACCGTGCAATTGTGGCTATTTTGGGTGCCGTAATTATGGTTTTTACCGGCGTTTTATCCCAAACATCAGTCTTGGAAGGTATTGATTTTAATACATTATCTTTACTTATTGGGATGATGATTATTATCGGCACGGCCGAACGCTCCGGAATGTTTGAATATGTAGCAGTATGGGGAGCAAAAATGGTCAAGGCCAATCCACGCGGGCTATTGTTTGTTTTGGCTGTTGTTACAGCTGTTTTTTCAGCATTTTTGGATAATGTCACTACGGTTTTGCTGATTGCTCCGGTAACAATTCAGATTACGCATCGCTTAAAATTAAATCCCTACCCTTATTTGATTTTGGAAATTTTTTGCTCCAATATCGGAGGCACAGCAACCTTAATCGGCGATCCGCCAAATATTTTGATTGGTTCAGCACTAGGCTTAAGTTTTATGGACTTTGTCAAAGAATTGACACCCATAGTTCTGATATGTTTATTTATGATTGTCTGCATATTTGAGATGCTTTGGCGCAAACAACTGGTAACCTCTGAAGAAAATAAACTTTTGATTATGCAAATGAATGAAAAAGATTGTATTCGTAATTATAATCTGCTGAAAAAATCTCTTTTTGTATTGTTTTTGGTTATATTGGGTTTTGTTACTGCTGAAGAAACCGGTTTGGCAAACGGTATTATTGCTTTGTTTGGCTCGGCCTTGTTATTATTGCTATATACTATCGGCAAAAAGCACGAAGATCGCGATCAAAAAGTTGAACAAATTTTTTCAAATGTTGACTGGACAACCATCTTTTTCTTTACCGGATTGTTTGTTATTGTCTACGGACTTGAAGAAACCGGAATTTTAGAAATGATGGGGCGCAAGTTTTTGGAGTTTACAAATTCTGAGTTAGAAAAAATATCCATACTGACATTATGGGTTTCTGCAATATTATCAAGCATTGTGGACAATATTCCTTTTGTGGCCACAATGATACCGATGCTGAAATCTATGGAAGAAAGCATCGGCGGGCGCGAGATTATGATGCCGGCATGGTGGGCACTATCACTTGGTGCTTGTTTTGGCGGCAATGGAACAATAATCGGCGCTTCGGCCAATGTGATTATTGCCGGAATTGCTTCGCGCGAGGGGCATCCAATCAAGTTTATTCCATTTATGAAATGGTCAATTCCGGTCATGCTTCTTACTATCTTAGTGGCAAATATTTGGCTGAAAATTCAATATTTTTAATCTACAAATATTTTGAACGTTATTAACCTTTTATTCTTCTTTTAATATTAAGATGAAAATAATATTGTTGGGGAATAAAATGTTTAAACTATTCAAAATAGCTTGTTTGTTTGCCTTGTTAATAGCCTGTTCTAATGCTGCCGCTTTGCCAAAAACAACATCAAGTATAGCCATTGATATGCAAAGCGGAGAAATTATTGCCAGCGAAAATTCTAATGCAGTGCGTCATCCGGCATCTCTGACCAAACTGATGACGCTATATTTAACATTTGAAGCACTGGAAAAAGGAACATTAAAACTCAACACCCCGTTAAAAATATCTCGATATGCCGCTAACCGTTCTCCATCGCGCGTTGGGGTAAAACCAGGACAAACCATTAGTGTTGAAGATGCCATAAAAGCCGTTATTGTAAAATCGGCAAATGATTGCGCTACTGTGCTGGCAGAAGCTTTGGCCAAAGATGAACGCGAATTTGCAAAATTGATGAACAATAAAGCTCGAAAACTGGGCATGAAAAAAACAGTATTTAGAAATGCTTCCGGCCTAAATCATTCTGCTCAGGTATCTACCGCGCACGATATGGCTATACTGGGCCGCGCTGTATATACTCATTTTCCGCAATATTATAAATGGTTTTCATTGAAAAAATTTACCTATAAGGGCAAGACTTTTTATACCCATAATCATGTTTTGAAAAATTTTAAAGGTGCTGACGGAATGAAAACCGGATATTTAGCCTCCGCAGGATATAACATCGTAACTTCAGCAGAACGCAACGGTATCAGAATTTTGGCCGTAACCATGGGACACAAAAGTATTAAAGAACGCGACAATAAAGTAATGGCGATGATGGATAAAGGCATTAAAAAAATTGCACTCAATCAAAAAAATGCTCCCAAAACCGTAATGGCAAAACTTGAGATTCCAGAACGCGTGAGCCACCAAGCGTTAAATAAAAAAATTATAAGCAAGCCTGATGTAACGGGAGAATGGGGTATCCAAATCGGAGCTTTTCGCAACTATGCCAAGGCCAGAAGCTATGCCTTTACAATCAAGCAAGAAATTCCGGAAATTAAAAATTATCCTGTAGATGTTGAAGTTGTAACTGATAATATGGCGGTGCTGTATCGCTCAAAAATTACTAACTTTTCTAAAAAAGATGCGGAAGAATTGTGTCATCGTTTGAAAAAAGAAAATAAATCATGTATAGTGGTCAATATAAAAAATGATACAACACTGACCTTGGCAAAAAGATGAACAAAAAAAACGCACACATAATTACTATCAGCAATGAAAAAGGCGGCACCGGAAAATCTACCATATCTATGCATTTGGCAATTATCTTAATGCAAGAGGGTTTTAAGGTAGCTGTGGTTGATATGGACGGACGACAGGGAACTCTGTCTCATTATATCGAAAACAGAAAAAAATTTGCTGTTAAAAACTGTATTAATTTGATTATACCGCAATTGGTTACAGTTTCTCCGCGTGACAATCACACCGAATGGCAGCAGCATATTCAAGAAATTGATATGGTGATATCTGAATTGGCTCAACAATATGATGCTATTATCATTGATACTCCGGGGAGCAAAAATTATCTTTTTGAAGAGGCGCATCGCTTGGCTGACACACTAATTACTCCAATTAGCGATAGTTTGATAGATCTGAATGTTTTGGCCGAAATTGACAAGGATAACTTGCAAAAGCACCGTGCAGGTCACTATGCGCAATTTGTTTGGGATATCAAGAAATATTTGGCTCAGCACGGCAAGCCGATGCTTAATTGGATTGTGGTCGGCAATAAAATTTCACCCTTAAATTCCAAAAATAAAACCTTGTTTTTTGAGCATTTGGAAAATATTTCAAAACTTTATGGTTTTAGGATTGCCGGAGGGATTAAGGATCGCGTTATCTATAAAGAGCTATTTTTGCAAGGGTTAACCGTTCTTGACTTGAATAACGAGGCCTTAAAGGGCCGTCTTACAATGTCACATCTGGCGGCAAAACAAGAAATTAGAAATTTGGCGGAAAGCATTTCGCATAACAAAAGGAATAATTGATGAAAGAACTAAGCTTTTTAATGTTTTTGATTGCTCTAACGGCAATATTCAGCGCCTTTATAAGCAACATCTTCCGCTTGAACCCAAGCAAACAGGTGTTTTTTTACTTTCCGGACAGTTCTCGTTTTAATATTATTTGGGGGTTTGTTTTTTATGCCGGCTATGGGCTGATTATTGCCCAAAGTTTGTGGCTGCGAATTGGTTTTTGCGGATTAATTGTCTTGTTGCTGGTTTATTTGACATATCTGTATATGCTGAAGAGCTTTTTGAGCGGACACCGCATTTTGATGCAGAATTTATTTGCAAAAATTGTCAGCTGCAAGCTTGATGCTCAAAAAGAACTGGACAGGCAATTAAAATGGGCGCCATATACAGCGGCTAAGGCTCAAAAAATTATGGGTTTGGCGCCTTTTGCTCTAGAACGCCCCGAGCTGCTGGGCAAGCGTCTGCAAATGTTTAAAAATCTGCAGTCAACAATGACCATTAAACATTCTTATCTCAATACCGTTATTAAAAACTTACGCAATGCTTTAAATATAAAATAAATAAAGCATCGTTTTGCTTTATATTATTTTTTTGCATTAACCAAAGGTGCGGTATATTGCTCATAGAGATTGAACAAAAACTCCATACGTTCGGCATCGGAAGCAAAAGATTTTTTGCCGTAGCAAGCATCAACAGCTTTATCCAGTTCATTATGTGCTTTGGTTAAATCTGCCGGCATAGTTTCCGGGTTATATAAAATAGCAAGCGAACAATTCGGATATTTTGCCCGCACATCAAGCACCTTTTGGGCTAAATCTTTAACCTTATCCTTTTGCTTTTCGCTTGGGTTTAGCGGCCAAGGGAAGTTGTTGTAAACAATCTTATTTGAATATCTGTAACGGCTTTCCAATCGTCCGCAAACATATTTCATCCAAGTCATATGCATGATGGATGTTAAAACACCAAATTCGTAGAGGGTTGCGTGGGGGATTATAGAACAACTGTTTGTCGGAATATAATCGTTACTCAAGAAACCTAAGGGAATATATTTTCTGCGTTCAGATGAAGTTAATGGTATCAATAAATAGTTTTCACCAATATCTTTAATTTCGGCAAATAAGGAAGGCGTGTTTGCTAATTTGCGTGTAGCCTCCTTTTTACTATTTAATCGAAACTCTTTAACTTTTTGAATTTGCTTTTTTAGATATAAACTTTTTCCTATTTCGTTTGGATTAGCATCTTTTAACCATAGGCACCAGCGTATTTTGTTGTTGATATATTCTTCCGCACCTATCAGATATTTAATATAAGGTTTTAAGTTCGGTTCTTGTGCAAGCAATGAATTCAGTTGTTCTAATGTTTCGATTATCAAATTTCCTCCCTCAACGGGCTTTCCACCTGAAATCATCGGCATTACATTACAAATTGGATTTGTGATGGATAGCATACAAATATCTTTTGCATCAACAAGGTATGGATTTATATTTTTGACTAAAATTTCATGAGCATTACCCTTGATATTATGATAATCAAAAATGTGTTTCTTATCCGTATCAAAGCAAGCAAATCCTATAATAACACAATGAACATGAGCCTTGCCGCTTGCCTCGCTATCCCAAATAAATGTACGGTGGGCAAAGTGGATTTTTATGCCAAGTTTAAATAACTCAGACCATAATATACCTACTTGCTCGCCTTGTGTAATTGAATTTGTTGAAACAAAAGCTACCTTTATATTGCTGTTTTGTATATATTCTGCTGCTTTCATATACCAAGCAGTCACATAATCTAACAAACCTGCCCCTGTAATATTATGAAACACAGATAAAACTTCTTGACTTTGCTCCTCTGTTTGTAGCTGCTTTCCAAAGAAGGGCGGATTACCTAAAATATAGGAAAGCTCTTCCGGTTTGACCACATCCTTCCAATCTGTTATCAAAGCATTGCCACAAAGAATATGAGCTGTTTTCTTTAACGGAATACGGGCAAAATACTGGCCGAATGCTTTAGAAACTTCAATGTTTATTTGATGGTCGCAAATCCACATAGCAACCTCGGCAATTTTTGCCGGAAATTCCTCAATTTCGATACCATAAAAATTATCAACATCAATCATAGACATAATGGAAGAATCCAACTCCAATGTCTGTTCCTTTTTAACATAGAGCTCTTTTAATACTTCCAATTCCAATTGTCT
>CADBMA010000085.1 GCA_902795665.1 uncultured Rhodospirillales bacterium | reverse complement strand
TTGATGTTGGCGTTTTGCAAACGTTCAAAATTGTAGTCGATAAGAGATTTTTTGCCGACCTTGATAAGGGGTTTGGGCATATTGTCGGTGAGGTTTTGCATGCGTGTTCCTCGTCCGGCGGCCAGTAAAATAGCACTGCGAATCGGTTTTCGGGTTGGCAATTTGCGCCATTTTTGCGGAACATTTTTATCCAGCCATTGTTGAAGAGGCTGCAGTTTTGGGTATTGTAAAATTTTTTCAAGCATTTCCCAGCATTGAGGTATATAATTGAGATATTGTTTTTTTTCGTTTACCATACTTAAAGTTGTAAAACGTCCTAAAACGCGCAGATGACGATATGCAGAAAGAAACGCAAACGAATCGTCAAAATCTTGTTTGCTGATGCCGGAAACTTGTTTGAAAAAGGCATCTTTGACAGCGGCGATTGTGTTGTCCGAGGCAGTGCGGCGATCAGCGGCCAGCAAACTGACTAAGTCGTAAGTTACAGGCCCCCATTTGGCGTCTTGAAAGTCAATAATCGCCCATTCTTGTCGCGATGGAGAAAGCAAAATATTATCAATGTGATAATCGTATAACATAAGTCGTGACGGCACATTAAAAGCCATATCGGCAAGATTGTTGACAATATCTAAAAATTCGGTTTTTTGTTCTTCGCTCAGCGGGTATCCGGCAGTCATGGGAAAGTACCATTCCGAAAATAAGCGTATGTCTTCAATCAGTTCTTTTTTGCCAAAATCGGTGACACATGGCGGACGACTAGTAATTTTGGCAATAGAGGCGATGATTGTTCCAAATTTTTGATAGAGTTCAGTTTCATTTTCAGGAGTCAAAGCGTTGCGGGCACTGGTGCTGCCAAGATCTTCAAGCAAAAGTATGCCGTTATCAATATCTTGTTTTAATATTTGCGGCACAAAGATGTTGTGCTGATGTAAAAAAACGGACAGCTTAACAAACTCAGGAGTTTTGCAACAACGTTTTTCGTCATCCATAACCACAATGCTTTTAGCGCCGCAAATTGCACGATAATACTTGCGTGCTGAGGCGTCTGAAGTAATAGGAATAAAGTCAAAATTATTTGTCATAAAAAAATTTTCAACAAAATGCTTTAATTGCACAATGCGGGCGCTATTTTCCATTGACCAAAACTCCCAAGTTGTTATTATCTTTAACGAAAATGTAAATGCTTGGACTTAAAATATGATTAAAAAGAGGCAAGAATGAAGTACAAATATGTTGTTTTTGACTGGGATGGAACGCTGGCGGATACTTATCCGGTAATTTCGGCGGCATATGATTATGCATTTGAAAAAACCAGACTAAAAAAAATACCATATGATGAAATTAAACGAATTACGGCTACAATGCAGAATAAAGACATATGGGGCCGCTTGTTTGGAAATATGCAGGAAGAAGCAAAAAACTATTATGCAGAATATATTGAACGTTATCATATTCAAAATTTGAGTACAATGTCGGGAGCTAAAAAACTGTTGGATTTTTGCCGTAATCATGGGCTTGAAAGTTATCTTTGCACCAATAAAAGGACAAGATTTGTAAAAAAAGAATTGGATTATCTGAATTTGCAAGATTATTTCAAAAAAATTGTTGCGGCCGGAGAGTATAGTGAAGATAAACCATCTCCCATAGCATGCCGAGAAGTTTTTGATAATAACTTGCCGGCAGCTAAGGATATTGTGGTAATCGGAGACGGAGAGGCAGATGTTAAATCGGCGGCAGCATTGAATGGCGCAGATTGTATTATTTATGATCCGAACAATATGTACAAAGGCATTGAACCAACATATAAAGTTAAGAACTTTGCTGAAATAGAGGCTATTTTGGAGGGCAAATATGGTAAATAAGAACCAAGTTTTGATTTATGGGCGCCATGCCGTGATTGCAGCGATTAATAATCCACGCCGGAACATTATTAAGGTTATGTGTTTGCGTGAAAATGCAAATGAGCTTAAAGGTAAAATTGCGGATAATAAAATCGCAATTGTTGAACGTAAGGAAATTGACAGACAGCTTTTGTCTGATGCGGTTCATCAAGGATTTTTGGCAGTTGCTGAAATGTTGCCTGATACAGATATTGAAGAAATTTGCGAACAGGCGCAGCAGCTTGAAAATTGCCATTTGCTGATTTTGGATCAGGTGACAGATCCGCAAAATATTGGGGCCATAGTTCGTTCTTGTGCAGCGTTTGGGAGTTTGGCGCTAATTGTGCAAGATAAAAATTCGCCTCAGGAAAGCGGGGCAATGCTTAAAGCTGCTGCGGGAACTTTTGAAAATATGCCTATATGCCGCGTTACGAATTTGTCACGAGCAGTTGAGCAGCTAAAAAAGGCAGGTTTTTGGATTGTGGGCATGGACGGATATG
>CADBMA010000084.1 GCA_902795665.1 uncultured Rhodospirillales bacterium | reverse complement strand
TTTGAGTCGGTATTTATAAAATGTTTCAACTCATAAACAAAAGGCCAGTAGCGGAAGCGATCAAAATCTATCATGAAAATTTTATCGTTGCTGAAAATAAAATTGCTCAAATTGAGGTCAAAATGACAAATTCCGCACGGCAGGCCGTGCCATGACTTGTCTGTCAGGCTGCTTTTCAATTTTTGCAAAAGCGATAATTCCGATTTTATAACATTATACAATTCATATTTTAACGGATATTTCGGCTGAATAAATTCTTTATCAGTCGATAACAAGTGCAATTTGGCAATGGCTCGTCCGATTTGAAATGCCGAATCCTCATTCATTTTTAATATCTTATAACCATCAATGTATGTATGGCAAGCAACAATGAGGTCATCTTTTGTTGCGCTAAGATACAAAACATCGGCAACATCCAAACCACTTTGAAAAAGAAATTTTTGCACATAGTTTGAGCGTAGCGAACAATATTGCTGTGATATTGATTTTTGGGTATCAACCAAAACCACAAACTTGTTTTGCGGTATTTCGGCAATATATACATTTTTGCGATTTCCGGATCTAAAAAAAGTAATTTTGATGTTATTTCCGAATTTTGATGATAGTAAATCGGTTAATTCTGTAATCATTTTGAACATCCTGTCTAAAAAATTAAAAAAACCCGCTTTGAAAGGCGGGCGGATGTTCGAAAACCGTACTGAAACACAAAAAACGGCTCGGCTTATTTAGCCATACAGCCTTATTCGCCGACATCCGTCCATGACAGAAGCCGGCATATAATTTATTAGTCGCCATATACTATGCGACTGTGTTTTAGTAAAGGGTTTTCGACGCCCTTGGTTTGATATTCCAAACCAAGTATAAGTTTATAAAAAACGATATAAAAAGTAAAGTAAAAAAAACTCCGATATTGCTACCGGAGTTTTATATGTATTTGTATTGGCTTAAAAAGCAAAACCAAGTCCTAACATTATGCGATAATCGGTATCGTTATCACGGTTGTGTTCAGGATTTATACGGATTGCGGTTTCGCTTCGGAATGTAATTCTTTCGGCCAACTCGCGATTGTGATAAAGTGCAAACTTATATTCGCGTGCTGATGGTTTTAAGCTGCTACGAATATTCTCACGATAAATCTTGTCAGAATATTTGTCACGACCGGTAGCAATATTGAAATCGGCGTGACCGTTATAAACGCGCAGCGGCGATGAAATTTGCAAACCTATAACATCAGTTTTGTTTAGATTATAATGACCATCCAATGCAAAGCTGTCACTTAGCATACGTGATGTGCTTATTATGCTGCTGTTTGTTGAAGTTGGTTCGGTCCAGCCATGATAATATGTGCCGCCGAAACTCCATTTTGCAGATGGGGTCCAATTTATTGCCAAACCGGCATAATAGGTGTTACTATCGCCAACACCAAAGGCGCCGCGTCCATTCATACCTAAAATAGCATCATCTTCGGCCAGCATACCGCTGATGGCGGATATGTTGATTTGGGGAGTAATTGCATATTTAGATTCAATATTGAATGCGTAAGAGCGATTATCAAAATCATGATCATGATAATCGGTATCACCGTCATACAAACCGTTTTCTCCGGTCATGAAACTAAAACCAAAACCTAAACGGTCATAATTGAGCATATTGTTCATGCCATAAGCATTATTCATTGCCAAATAAGGGTTGAACAAAGTGCTGTCATTGTAGTCTTTGCCGCCAAATCGTGAGTTTTCGGTGAAGAAAAATGAGGTTTCGCGATTTTCTGAGCGGTAGGATATGTTCATAAAGCCCATGCCGGTGTCGGTATTGCTAAATGACGAAGGTGCAAAACCAAATGAAAATTCATCACTATCAGAACGATTAATAATCCGGTGACGAGAAAAATTGTAGAGATCATTTTTGAAGTTTCTATGACCGCTGTGTGTGCTTTGTATCATAGATGCGGTGCTGATGGTAAACGGACGTTTATATTTATCAAAAGCTGTCATATTCTTGGGCATATTTTTAACCAATGCCGTTTGAAAAGTTGCCGGAACGACAATTCTGCTCATTGTGATGTTCAGAGCGTGATTTTCTACGGTATTGCCTTCAATGGTGGCCAAGTATCCTTGAGGATTGGTGGCCGCTTCAAGATCCAATAAACCTTGACCATAAATGTCAGTATTGGCGTAATCGCCTTTTTTGTTAGCGCTTTCAAACACAAGCTCAACGACCTGTTGCGGTGTGAGGTACGGATATGCGCCCATTAGTAAGGCAATACTGCCTGAAACTACCGGTGCAGCCATTGATGTTCCGCTCATGCCTACCATTTCATTTCCATAGGTTCCGGTTGACCAAATCGGACTGTTGCTGCTTCCTCCAGGGGCGGCAATACAATGATTTTTGGTGATGCCGCAACGGTTAGAGTAAGAAGTTATTTTTCCATCTGATCCGACAGCAACAACAGTAATGAACAAGTTTTGCAATGCGTCTTTATGGGCGGATAGCAAAGGAATAGCATTATGCAGTCCCGGTTGCGAGTATCCCTCATTTCCGGCTGACATAACCATTACAGTGTTATTTGTAGCGGCTTTTAAAACGCCGGTCATGATATAATTATCGATTTCGCTTCTTGCGATACGGTAATAGTTGTCGGTAAGAGTGGTGGCGTTTATTTCATCACTAGCGTTATATCCAAAACTCATGTTGATGATTTGAGCATTGTTATCTACCATTTTACTGATTACGTATCCGGGATAAGTCATAAAATCCCAACGTACGGCAATTAAGTTGGTATTTGAAAAGGCGATACCATGCATATTGTTGTCATTTTTATCGGCAGCAATAATGCCAGCAACGTGTGTGCCGTGCATATTGTCCGCTCCGCTATTGGGCGCAAATAAAAATGGATTGCTGTCCCAAGAATAGTCGCTATCATACTCGATGGCCCATTTATTATAGTCGGCGGTACTAATTGCAATATCCATATTAAATTCGTCGGTGTGAAGATATGATATTCCTCGGGCGTTTGGGGTTGTCCAGCAATTTCTGCTATTTGTGCCGCGACAAGGACCATAATCAACATTAAAACCGGTGATTGATGTATTGGCAAAATCGGGGTTAGAGGAATCTACTCCGGTGTCAATAATACCAACGTTGACTTTATTTAGTTGATTTTTTGCACCAATTTCATTAGCAGATGTTTTGACATAAAGTCGAGAATAGGCTGATGAGGCATTTATAAGACTTAAAAAATTGCCTTTTTTATATTCGTTAGTTTCAAAATCTGCTGCGGACATATCTGCAGGATAAGGGTCGGTACCGCCATTGTTACCGCCAGAATTATCACGATTGCCTTGTTTTTTGCCGCCGCTTCCGCCGCCTCCACCGCCGCCGGCCAAAGCTGCTGCTATTCCGGCTCCGCCGGCAACAGTAATTGCTCCTACGGTATATGCAGGTTGCCAAGTAAACCCTTTGCCAAGTTTTGATGAGGGCTGCGCTTCAATGTTTTTAACACAGCTATGGTTGGTATTGGCTCCGTATTTTTTTAAAGTGTTGAATGCAGATGAGTTGCGTTGAAGCATAGCAATACATAATGCGGTGTTGCCGTTTTGGTCTGTTGCGTCAATGGGGTATCCGTTGCGCAGCATTCTTTCTAAAGCTTGCGAGTTGGAACGGCGTGCATTTTCATAGAAAGTGCGAGCCAAAGATGTAGAGTCGGCATATTGAGCATTTGCAATTGAGGTTGTTATTGTTGTAATTGATAAAAAATAAAGAAATAATCTCGATAATCTCATAGCGTTGTCCCTTGAAAAGTCATACGCTTAGGTTATCCGACAATTGCGGTAAAATCAAGATAAAATTAGATGCAGAGTGAATAATGCTATTCATCAGGAGATTTTGTGTCGCAATTTTTTGCGTTATCCTTAGAATCTTTTGCGTCCTCGGTATCTGCTCTGAAAATTTTCTTGGAAAAATCTTCCATTTTTGAAGTATATTCTGCTCCCCATTCAATCATCGAATCGATCATGGGTTTAAGTTTTTTTCCTAATGCAGTGAGGCGATATTCGACTTTGGGTGGAATTTGCGCATAGACTTTGCGAATCAATACGCCGTGTTCCTCAAGCTTGCGCAAATTTGAGGTCAAAACCTTTTGGGTGATGTCTCCTACGGATTTTTTAAGCTCTCCAAAGCGTTTTGTGCCATTAAGCAGGTTTTCGACAATTCTGACCTTCCAGCGATCGCCGATAACCTCAAAAACAACTTCTGTTAATGTTTTTTTTTGTTCTTTTTTCAACAATTTTTATCCTAAATTTTTCTTGAAAAACCTACAATAGTTTCCATGACGAAACTATCCCCCCCGAAGGTGCCTACTTTACTAAATAACACAAATTGCTAGTATTGGCAACAACATTTATCGTTAACAATAGGATTAATTTTATGAAAAACTATACAAAACTTTTATTAATTGGTTTGAGTGTGGCGGCAATTTCAAATAATGCCAATGCTTCAGGGTATCAACTTAATGAATATTCAGCAACCGGTTTGGGACGTGCATTTGCAGGTGCAGGTGTGGTTGGTGATGACTTTTCGGCTATTGCATTTAATCCGGCCGGAATGATCTTGAAAGGAACCGGCGGACAAATCGGCGCATCTGTTGTGCAAATGCACTCAGTTGTTGAAGGTAAATTGATTGATAATGTTTATGGGCAAAAATTACCTGATTTTCCGGAAGGTAAAATGGATTATTATGCCCCGCTGCCATCAGGATTTGCTCAGTATAAAATTAATGACAAGGCTGTTGTTGGCGGTGGTATATATACCCCGTTCGGG
Organism: uncultured Rhodospirillales bacterium; assembly: GCA_902795665.1. Taxonomy (GTDB): domain Bacteria; phylum Pseudomonadota; class Alphaproteobacteria; order RF32; family CAG-239; genus JAFUYI01. The sequence continues at coordinate 1,014 of CADBMA010000084.1, read as the reverse complement.
TTGGCCTCGATTTATAACCATGAGTGGTTTGGTTCAGGACATGGTATTAGAACTGAGTTGGAAGTAGTGGATTTTGCTGCCGGAGGTGCTTATCAAATATATGACGGTCTTACTTTGGGAGCTACTCTTATTTACAGATATGTTCATGGTGATCTTGTAAACTCGCTTCCATATCAACCAGATTCACGCAATCAATTTGATCTGGACGGATGGGACTGGGCGTATAACTTCGGTTTGATGTATGAGCCGGTAAAAGATACACGTTTTGGTATTTCGTATCGTTTGAATGCGGCTCACAAGGTTACCGGTAAGAATCGTATTAAACGCGCTCAAGGGCCATTGGCAGCAATGAATGGTAGCCATCATGGTGTTTCTAAAATGACTTTGCCGAATCAATTGTTGTTTTCGGCATATCATAAGCTGAATAAAAGCTTTGGTTTGAGTGCTTCGGCTCGTTGGACCAAATGGGATATTTTTGATAACTTTGTTATGACTTCTCCGGTTGTAGAAGCAGTTGTTCCCGAAAATTGGAAAAGCGTATGGACATATTCTTTAGGCGTTGATTATTATTACAATCCACAATGGACATTCCGTGCCGGTGTTTCATATGATCCAACTCCGATAAGAAGTCCAAAGTATCGTACAGCACGTATACCTGATTCTGATCGTTTGTGGACAACGCTTGGTTTTAGCTATCAAACCACAAACTGGCAAGTTGACGTTGGATATTCTCACCTGTTTATGCGCACCGCAAAATCATCAAACAGTGACGGGTATACAACATTGAATGCTCGTCACCGCAATTATAGTAATATGGTTGGTGTTCAGCTTCAATATAACTTCTAGAGTTGTTTTTCTCCTTTTTAAGCTGCTGCAGCAATGCGGCAGCTTAAGTTTTTTAAATAGCTCTTGCATAAAATTTGTGCTCTGCTAAAATTATACATCATGAAGATTATATTGCAAAACATGAGCCGAATCGGGTTATTCTTACTTTTGATTATATTGGGCGGGTGT
>CADBMA010000083.1 GCA_902795665.1 uncultured Rhodospirillales bacterium | reverse complement strand
TGCAATTTTGACCATATTTTCCGCATCGCACGGTTTTATGATAAAAAAGTTAAAGTAGAGTTTTATTAGCTTTTGTGTAGGAATCTAAATTTTTAAATGCCGCTGGTTTGTCTGGCGGCATTTAACTGTTAAGATGCAGTAGAATTTGTAAATTTTAAGGTATTATTTAGGAATTTGGTGTAATATTGCAAAAAATGCAAAAAAATAAAGAGGTAAAAATGGAAACACAATCTTTAGCTGATGTTGTAGATGGTAGCTCTATGTCAATGTGGCACATGGTGTGGAGTTCTGACGCTGTTACTAAAGTCGTGATGATAGGATTGATTCTGGCTTCAATCTGGTCTTGGGCGATTATTATTGATAAAATTGCCACTTTACGCGATGTCAAGCAACGTTCACGCAGTTTTGAGTCAAAATTTTGGTCGGGTGGTTCTTTGGATAAGTTATATGAAAGTATTGGTAACTATCCTGCAGATCCGATGTCGGCAATGTTTGTGGCGGCAATGCGTGAGTGGAAACGTACCAATATTATGAAATCAAAAACAGATAGAGGTCTGCGCGGTGTGTCGCTTCAGCAACGTATTGAAAAAGCAATGGCGGTATCTATGGATAAAGAAATTGATGGTCTTGATACACGCATGGGCTTTTTGGCTTCTACCGGATCGGTTGCTCCGTTAGTTGGATTGTTTGGTACGGTATGGGGAATTATTAATAGCTTTAACGCTATTGCTGCCACTCAAAGCAACTCTTTGTCAGCTATTGCCCCAGGTATTGCTGAGGCTTTGTTTACAACCGCATTTGGTTTGATTGCAGCCATTCCGGCTGTGGTTGCATATAATAAAATTTCTTCTGACATAGATCGCTATGCTAATCGTTTGGAGAATTTTGCAGCAGAATTTTCAAGCATTTTATCGCGCGAAATAGATGATACAACAATCAGAGCCGATATGGCAGGTGAATAATGGTACAGTTGACAACCAAAAATCGTTCTTCGCGCCGCAACAGCCGCCGCAATGCCGAGATTAATATCACGAATTTGATGGATGTTATGATGGTTTTGCTGGTGGTGTTTATGGTGGCGGCACCACTGATGACCTCAGGGATTGCGCTCGATTTGCCTAAAGTCGGTGGTAAAAATCTGACCGGCAAAGAAACTTCGCTTAATATCAGTGTTGATGAAGAGGGATATTATTATATCGGCAAAGAAGAAATTCCTGCCGATGAAATTGTTGACAAAGTGAAAGCAGTTCGTGATGCCAATCCGGAAATTAGTGTCATTATATCAGGTGATACTGATGCACAATATGGACGGGTTTTAGGTTTGATGGCTTTGCTTAAAAATGCCGGATTTGAAAAGGTTGGCTTGAAAACCGATCCGGCTCCTAACCAAAATGAGAGAATAAAGAAGTAAAACATTGAGAAGGTCGTCGTTATATCAGTCGCTGGCTTTACACGCAATCGCAATCGTTTTGATGGCGGTTGATTTGCCGTTTTTGTGGCGTAAAAATATGACGCTTGATCAGGTTCCGATAATTGTTGACCTGAATGATGTAAAAATTTCGGAAATTACGAATCTGCCGACCAAAGCTGAGTTTGCAGATAAAGATTCTCCGGCAACCAAGGCAAAACCGGAGGAACGTAAATCTAAAGACGATACGAAACCACAGGAAATTAAACCGGAACAACCGGATAATAGTAATAAAGAAGAAAATGTTCCTGATGACGAAGCTCCCAGCGATCCAAAGCAGGATTTTATTGTGCCGCCTCAGCCAAGCAAACCTAAATTGCCGGAGAGAAAGCCGGAGCCCAAACGCCCAACACCACCTCCGCAACCTAAAAAACCTACACCTCCAAAAAAACAGCCGGAGCCAAAGAAAGCTGCTCCCAAAAATCAGCCGGTATTGGATAACCCTCTGAAAGATTTGCTAGCATCGGTTGATAGTTTGGAGAAAAAATTGGGTGAGCAAAATGCTAATGCAACAATTAAGTCAGGCACTCAGGTGAATAATATGGGAATTGAAGGCGGAATTGGCGGATCGTATTTTAGTGATTTGTCAATTTCTGAAGCTGATGCAATTGCCGGACGATTGCGAGCTTGTTGGAATTTGGATCCCGGAGCAATGGGGATTGAGGATATGATTATTGAAATTCGTGCATATTTAAATAAAGACGGCACAGTGCGTGAAGTTGATATTTTGGATAAGTCGCGCTACAACAGTGATCGGCATTTTCGTTCAGTGGCAGATAGTGCGCGGCGTGCCGTATTTGTGTGCCAGCCATATAATATTTTGGCGCAAAAATATCCGCAAAAATATGATATGTGGAAAACGATGTTGCTGCGTTTTAATCCGATAAGTCATACCGTCAATTAAATGGGGCAGATGTTGTTATGATTGATACTAAAAATATTTCTTTGAAACGACTTTTTGTAAATTCTTGGCGTTATTGCTTGCGGAAACGTCATGAGTTGGCACTGTTTTCAATAGTTAATGCATTATTTATGATTGTGGGTTTTAAAATTTTAGATTCATGGCATGATAAATTGTTTTTGCTGTGGCTGGTTCCGTATTATGTGTTTTGGTGTTATTTTTTTCGCTTTTATTTTGAGCGCAAGCCTTATATGCTGACTGTCAAGCTCTTTGATACCTTGTTGCCATCAACCAGAATTCTATTGTTTACGCTTTTGGTAATGCTAGTTTTGATGGCTATTCCGTTGCTTATTCCGATTATTTATCGTGATGCGCCATGGGTTGAAAAATATCTGGAGCATTTACAGCGCTACACCGAATCGGGAACAATATTTGATTTAGGAATGATATTGATTTTGACCTTGATTGCCCCGTTGATTTTTTATCGCCCGATGATGTCTTGGATAGGGTCAGTTATCGGTCGTAGCGGCAAGTTATCTACAGCATTTTTAAGAACAAAGGGAAATTATCGGCAATTTGTTGTTTTGGCGTTCATATTTAATTTTATATATATCTTTTTTGAATTTGTAGATGAAAAGCTTGGATGCGCAGGGTGGCTGTTTTTGTTCTGCAGCTCATTTGTAACCGTACTGATGAATGTTGTTTTGGCCAAAACTTATGAGAGCTTTTTTCTCGAAATAGAATCGTAAACAAATTTTGCTCGCAGTTCTTATGTTAGGCGATTATATATACAATTTGCTGACGGCTATAACTTTTCCCAAACAGGTTATTTTATTGAAGTTGGTGACGGTAATTTTTGGATATAAGTGATTGTCGGATATAATATCAGCGGTGCCGTCAAATTGGTTTAAACAAATTCGTTTGATGAAGAGCTCATCTTTTACCTTGAATAAATACATTCCATCATGCTGGGGCAAGTGTACAGTTGTATCAATAGCAACAATGTCTCGATCATTTATGGTGGGAGACATTGCATCGCCGTGTGCGATGATTATCTTTATGTTGTTGGCCGATGGTAGTCCAAGGTTTTTTAATAACTTGATATCCAAGGGCCATTTGGCAAGCGGAGAAAAGAATGAATTGTGTTGTGCGTCTATAACATCTACACAGACAATATTTTTGTCAGTATGCGCAACCATACTTTTTCCGGCAATTTGAGGAATTTTATCAGAAAATCCGGAGTTGTATTTGGTTAGTTCTTCCAGATCAAGATTAAAAAATTTGGCGGCTAGGAATACTTTACTGACCGGAAGGTCGCGCTTGCTGCATAATAACTCGGATATACGAGGTTTTTTCCACAACAAGGCGTCGGCAGCTTGTTGTTGGCTTATGTTGTGTTCATGCATATGGTCTCTTAACCAATCCCATTTTTTCATAGGTTTTCCTCTACAAAATATATATTGTATAACACAAGATAAAATACTTTTTAATTAAAATCAAGTGCTTATTGCAAATCTTGTTTATGAAAAGTATTTGATGAGTGTATATTATATATATAGTTGAAAAATATTTTCAATAATAATTAAATATTGCATTTAAAATTAAAAAAATATATTATTGGTAGTGTAAATGTATTTATTTATAATTAAATAATATCATATCATAGTGATTTGTAGGGCAGAAATTAAATGTGGTTTGAGAAAACAAAAAAGATTAGTGATGGCAGAACCGTTAAGAAAATTAAGTTTTTGGGAATTACAATTGTAAAAAAAATTGTAGACAATAAGAAGATTCGCTTGTGGTTGCTGGGTATTCCGGTGTTTCGTTATAAAAACTATCATTCTCCGTTTCCGTCTGTTAATGCGGGCATGATTGAGTTGGAAGAGGCGTTGAAATATGCGGCCAGCAAAAATATGCAGCTGGTTTTGTGGGTGGATCACTCTTTAGGGGGAGGTACTGAAACGTACTCTCAGGCTCAATTTTCCGCGTTTCGTGAGACTATGATGATTCTTCGCTTGCAGTTTTATCCTGCCTATCAGCGCTTTCTGTTGTCATTTCCTCAGTACAACAATTTTCGGGCTTATGATTTTATTGATGATGATAGTTTGGGTAAGTTTTTGGGTAAAATGACATTTGCAGAAATTGTAGTTAATAATTTGGTGGGCTACAAAAATAGCCTAGCAATGTTGAAAATTATTGCCAATCTTCGTCATAAAAGCAAAAAAATATCTTTTCGAGGCCATGATTTTCAGTGCTTATGTCCAAGTTTTAACTTGCTTAATTGTGATGGTAATTTTTGTGACTTGAAATATAAAGAAGGATGCGAAGAGTGTATGCGTAGCAAAAAGCTTGGTAATAGTCAGATTGAAAATGAAATTTTGCGCTCCGGCTATGAAAATATGGCTGATTGGCGGTGGCAATGGGGTGAATTTTTTGAAAAAACGGTTGATGAGGTTGTAGTTTTTTCAAATGTGGTTGGTGAGATTTTTTGCCGTGTTTATCCAAGCTTGAAATCAAAAATGAAAGTTATTCCGCATAAGGTAAGAAGCTTGCCAAAGGTTGAGGTGCCTCCTCATAAAGAAATTAATATATCCATGTTGGGAGAGGTATCGTTATATCAAAAAGGCGGCGCAATTGTGCGACAAATGTGTAAATTGCTCAAAAAATATCCCAATGTTAATCTAAAAGTTATCGGAAGTTTTCATGATGCGCCTTCTTGTCTTAAGGTTACCGGACGTTATAAACCAGAAGAACTGCCTAAATTGATGGAAAAAGAAAAAATAGATGCTGTTTTTATTCCTTCGATCTGGCCGGAAACATTTTCTTATACTACAGCCGAAGCAATGGCGATGGGTTTTCCGGTGGTTTGTTATAATTTTGGAGCGCCGGCGGAAAGAGTATCGGCATATAAAAAAGGACTCGTTTTGCAAGAGATTAATCCGGAGGAGAATTTAAAACAAATAATCTACTTTATTACTAACTTACGAAAGGAAAAATAATGCATTTTTTTACTAGTATAACCACTTGTTATTTGCCTAAAGCCAGAGTTTTGGCCGAAACATTAAAAAAACATAATCCCAGCGCGGTAATGCATTTGGTTATTTCTGATGATTTGCCGGAAAGTTTTAATCTTGAAAACGAAGATTTTGATTATGTTTGGCAAGCAGAAGATTTTATAAAAACAGAAAATAATAAAAAGTGGTTTTTTATGCATTCGGTGGTGGAGCTTTGCACAGCGGTAAAAGGAGCTGCGGCTTTACATATTTTGCAACAAACAAATGCTGATAAGTTGGTTTATTTAGATCCTGATATCGGTGTATTTGGAGATTTGACACCGCTATCACAAATGTTGGAT
>CADBMA010000082.1 GCA_902795665.1 uncultured Rhodospirillales bacterium | reverse complement strand
CATAGCGGTGCCGATAAAGATCGTTATTTCAACAATATTGTTAACGAGTTTTATTTATCACCGCACTCGCATATCAACCATTACAAGTTTCAGAACGAAGCATTTAAGGCTGTGCATATTGCGCTGAACTATTCTCGCGTTAAAGAAGGCGGAGAATATAAAAGTTTTTGCCTGCAAAAAGGTGCAGATTTAGGGCGCAATGAGACCAAGGTTGATTTGTTGCACTCCGGAGCAAGGGCGCAAATTGATGCTGCGTATATCATGAACGGTTGGGCTACTTTGGATACCACTACCGATGTTGAACACTTGGCGTCAAATACGGTTTCTGAACAACTGATAAAAGGTGTGGTTGGCGGTGAAGCACGTGGGGTGTTTCAGGGCAAAATACGCATTGCCAAAGATGCCCAAGAAACCGAGGGTCACCAATTGCACCGTGCGTTGTTGTTAAGCGATACCGCAGAAATTGATGTCAAACCGGAGCTGGAAATTTTTGCCGATAATGTCAAATGCTCACATGGAGCAGCTTGCGGAGAACTTGATCCGGAACAATTATTTTATATGCGTTCACGCGGCATAAGCGAAGAAGATGCTCGGCAAATATTGATTGATGCTTACCTGTTGGAGGTCATCAATCGCGTTGATAATCCTGAAATAAGAGAATGGATGCGCTCTCATGTATGATATTAAAAAAATCCGTGCTGATTTTCCCAATTTAAATATATCAATTAATGGTCATGCCAATACTTTTTTGGATACCGCAGCTTCGGCGCAAAAGCCGCAAGCAGTGATTGAGGCAATAGTCAAAGCTTATACCGAAAACTATGCAAACGTGCATCGGGGCAGCTATTATTTGTCGGAAATGGCAACAGAAGCTTATGAAAACGCGCGCAGAACTATCAAAAACTTTATAAATGCAGCAACAAAGAATGAAATTGTTTTTACCCGTTCCGCAACTGAGAGTATAAACTTGATTGCCTCAACTTGGGGTAATGCCAATCTTAATAAGGGCGACGAGGTTCTGCTTTCTGAGGCTGAACATCACGGCAATTTGGTGCCATGGCAAAATATTTGCCAAAAAACCGGAGCTGCTTTACGTTTTTTCCGCGTCAATGATGACGGCAGTCCGGATATGGAAGATTTTTATCATCAGCTCAATCCTCGAGTTAAGATGGTGTCAGTTACGGGTATGTCCAATGTTTTGGGGACAATTTTTCCGGTTAAAGAAATTGCCAAAGCCGCTCACCTTGTTGGAGCATTATGCTTGGTAGATGCCTGTCAAAGCATTGTCCATGCTCCTACCGACGTGCAGGATATAAGCTGCGATTTTATGGCTTTTTCGGGGCATAAGTTGTATGGACCGACCGGAATAGGGTGCCTGTACGGGCGTTATGATTTGTTGGCGGATATGCCTCCATACCAATTTGGCGGCGATATGGTTGATAATGTAACTTTTCAAAAAACAACCTATGCCCTCCCACCGGCGCGTTTTGAGGCAGGAACTCCGGCAATTGTGCAGGCTGTCGGTTTGGGAGCGGCTTTGCAGTATATATTATCAATAGGCATGGAAAATATTGCGGCGCACGAGCGTGAACTGGTCAAATATACCAATGAACGTCTGTCGGAAATTGCAGATTTGAAAATTGTCGGCACCGCGCCGGAAAAAGGCGGAGTTTTTGCATTTGCTCTGGGCAATATCCACCCTCAGGATGTGGCGTTTATCCTCAATAAAGAGGGGGTGTCCATTCGTACCGGCCACCATTGCGCCCAGCCGATTGTCAACCGCATGGGTTACGAATCTCTGGCGCGGGCATCAATCGGGCTTTATACCAATAAAGAGGATATAGACAGATTTGTTGCCGCTTTGCAAAAGGTTAAAACATTTTTTTAATGGGTGAATTTATGAGTGAAGAACAAAAAATAGATGATAATGAAGCTGCTTTAATGCAAGCCTTTGCAGAACAGGCTCCGGTTGAAGAATTTTCAATTAAAAAAGGGCAGTTCTTGCCTGAAGACGCGGCAAAGGCCTCAAAAGAGCAAATTATTGAGGCTTTGCGTACGGTCTGCGACCCCGAGATTATGATTAATATCTATGATTTGGGCTTGGTTTATGATATTCGTCAGCTAGAAAACGGCGATGTAGAGGTTGATATGACGCTGACGGCTCCAACCTGTCCGGTGGCCGGAATTTTGCCGGAACAAGCCGCGGACGCGGTTGCGGCTCTTGACGGTGTGGGTGTGGCAACGGTTAATTTGGTGTGGGAACCGGCTTGGACCCCGGAACGCTTGAGTGACGAAGCCAAAACCATGCTGGAAATGCTGTAAGCAACCGCTTTACATTAAATAGATTTTTTTGCAAATTTTACATAAAAAGTTGTGGATAAGTTGTCAACCGTAGGCTGACAAAAAAGTTTTATAACATAAT
>CADBMA010000081.1 GCA_902795665.1 uncultured Rhodospirillales bacterium | reverse complement strand
CAAGTTCGCAACGAAGCTGTAACTACTTCTAACGTTGTAACCTATCAGGTTGTAATCTCCGTCAACAACGAAGAATTAAAATTCAAACCCGGCATGACCGCTAATGTTGAAATTATTACCGCAAACGAAAAAAATGTTTTTATCGTCCCTAACAAGGCTCTGCGCTTTTCTATGGGGGACAATGTACGTTACTCCCAAAAAGGAATTTGGGTCTTGCAAAACGGACAGCCTGTCCGTATAAACGTAATATCCGGCGTTTATGATGATAATAACACACAAATTGAGGGCGAACACCTTATCGAAGGCATGGAGATAATCGTCGAAAAATCCGATATTGCTAAGGGTGAACGCAATTCACCAATGAGGATGCCGCGATAATGTCATTAATCAAACTTGAAAATATCAAAAAAAGCTATCCCCTCGGTGATGGAGAATTAGAGATTTTGAAAGGAATTTCTCTTGAAATAAATCAAGGTGAATTTGTCGCAATAATGGGGCCATCCGGATCCGGAAAATCGACACTGATGAATATATTAGGCTGTCTGGACCAACCAACCTCCGGCAAATACTTTTTAAACGGCAAAGAAATTGGAAAACTCAATAGTGACGAATTAGCAACAATTCGCAATCAGAAAATTGGTTTCGTATTTCAGGGATTTAACCTGTTATCACGAACTTCGGCAATTGAAAATGTTGAACTGCCCATGATCTATGCTGGCATAGGAGAGGCAGAGCGTCATAAAAAAGCCATAAATGCACTCAAAGCTGTTGGTTTGGAACAACGTATGGATCATCAACCCAATCAACTCTCCGGCGGGCAACAACAGCGTGTGGCTATTGCCCGCGCTTTAGTAACCGAGGCGCCGATTATATTTGCCGATGAACCAACCGGAAATTTGGACACCAAAACCAGTGTTGAAGTCATGGAGCTATTCACCCGCTTTAATAAAGAACTTGGACGCACAATTATTTTGGTAACTCACGAAGAAGATATTGCTATGTATGCTGACCGAATTATCAAGGTTATTGATGGCGAAATCAAAAGCGATAAAAGGAAGCAAAAATGATAGACATTAAAACCATTACACGCATTGCTCTACGCGCCATAAAAGCCAACAAAATGCGCTCATCTTTAACCAGTTTGGGTATCATCATCGGGGTAGCCGCCGTAATAGTAATGCTTGCAATTGGTCATGGTGCTCAGGTTTCAATTCAAGAAGATATGAAAACCATGGGCTCAAACCTGATGATTGTCCGCTCCGGCTCTTCAACATCAGGAGGCGCTCGTGGCGGACGAGGCTCTCTACCAACCATGAAAGCTGCTGACGGCGATGCCATACAAGAAAAAATTGCCAAAATAAAACTGGCTGCTCCGGTTTTAGAACAGGTTAATCAAATTATTTACGGCAATGCTAACTGGGCCACTTCAACCACCGGAACAGACAATCGCTACTTTCAGATAAAAGATTGGTCTTTAGACTATGGTCGCAATTTTTCAGAAAGTGATATAAAAAACGCCGCCAAAGTAACTGTTTTGGGACAGACCGTAGTAACTGAACTTTTCGGCGATGTCGATCCTTTTGGCAAGACTGTGCGCATTAAAGGAATGCCTTTTACCGTAATTGGCGTATTGCAAAAGCGCGGCGAAAATGGAATGGGAATGGACCAAGATGATGCCGTGTTTATTCCAATTACTACCGCGCAAAAGAAGATTATCGGCATCACTTTTCCCGATCAGGTAAATATGATTATGTTACAAGCCGTAGATGGAGATGCAACCTATACAGCACAAGAGGATATCTCGCAATTATTACGCCAAAGACACAACCTCGGCATCAACAAAGAAAATGATTTTGTAATCATGAATTTAACCCAAATGCAAGAGATGATGGAAAGCTCAACACAAATTTTAACCGTTTTACTTGGTTCAATTGCCTCTATCTCGCTATTAGTAGGCGGCATTGGCATTATGAATATTATGTTGGTTTCCGTAACCGAACGCACCCGCGAAATCGGCATTCGAATGGCTATCGGCGCAAAATCTTGGGATATCCGCTGGCAATTTTTAATGGAGGCCATTGTACTATCGCTTATCGGCGGATTGGTTGGAATTATCACCGGTCTAATTGGTGTCGAAATCATGAAAATGTTCACCACCTTCACCTTGATAATTGCTTGGCCCTACGTAATTATTCCTTTTATATTTTCAGGATTGGTTGGCATTTTGTTTGGATTTTATCCGGCGTACAAAGCCTCGCTCTTAAACCCCATCAATGCCCTGCGATATGAGTAAATAAAATCTATTTTTCAAGTATAAAGGTTACCGGACCATCATTTATCAGGCTAACCTGCATATCTGCCTGAAATACTCCGTTTTCAACCTCAATTCCTTCTGCCCGTAAGCAATTAGAAAAATATTCATACATATTTTTTGCAGTTTCCGGATTTTCAGCGCTCTCAAACCCCGGACGATTACCGCGGGTACAGTCGCCAGCCAGTGTAAATTGCGAAATAACCAAAGCTTTGCCTTGTATATCTTTAACTGACAGATTCATTTTGCCCTGTTCGTCCTCAAATATGCGCAAATTTGCTGCTTTGCGCGCAAGATACTCAGCTTGTTGTTTCAAGTCACCTTTGCAAACACCGACAAATATCAATAATCCTTGTCCAATTTGTCCTACAATTTGCTCATTAACTTCAACTGATGCTCTTTTTACTCTCTGGATTAGTAGTTTCATTATGCTCTCCTTGATTACTTTTTTCAGACTGCGTAAAAAACGTTAAAATTTTATTATAAAAAAGCTTGCCAAGTCAAAAAATATTATGTATATTGCGCCTGCAATTAGCAAAAGCTTAATTGTATCCGGCATATATGAAGGTAGTGCTGGAGAGTTTTATCCGCTTTGTCAACCAAAGCATTGTTGAAATTAAAGAAAGGAAAATGCCATGAGACATGGTGATGCACATAGAAAATTTAATATGCCGACAAGCCAAAGAAGAGCTTTGTTCTCAAACCTTACTTGCGCTTTGTTGAATCATGAACAAATCAAAATTACTTTGCCACGCGCCAAAGAATTGAGAACTTTTGCTGACAACATGATAACTTTTGCTAAAAAAGGTGATTTAAACAGCCGTCGCTTGGCTTTAGCCTTTTTACGTGATGAAGAAGTTGTAGCTAAATTATTCTCTACTTTGGCTGAACGCTATGCCAATCGCAACGGCGGTTACACCCGCGTTTTGAAAGCTGGTATCCGTTATGGTGATGCTGCTCCAATGGCAATTATTGAGTTGGTCGATAGAGATGTTAATGCTAAAGGCGCCAAAGATTTGGCTCGCGTAGCTGCTGAAAAAGCTGCTGCTGAAGCTGCTGAAAAAGCTAATGAAAAAGCTGCCGAAGAAGAAGTTAAAAAAACCGAAAAGAAAGCAAAAACTTCAAGCAAAAAAGCAGCTAAAGACGCTGAATAAACAGTAAGCTGATTTATCATCAAAAAAGAGGGCAACATACTGCCCTTTTTTTTATGTTAGTAAGTTATAGTAAAATTAAAAATCGCTTGAAAAAAACGCAATTAGTGATAGATTAAATGCGAAAAAATTAATGCCTGTGCGGGGCGTTCCGCATAAATTTATTTAGGAAGGATAATAATATGACAATTCGCGTCGGTATCAACGGATTTGGCCGCATCGGCCGTTTGGTTTTCCGTGCCGCTCAAAAAAGAAATGACATTGAAATCGTAGGCATCAATGACCTTATTGATGTTGAATATATGGCCTATATGTTGCGCTATGATACAGTGCACGGACAATTTGATGGCAGCATTGAAGTTAAAGACGGCAAACTGGTTGTCAACGGCAAAGCGATTCGCGTTACCGCTGAAAAGAACCCCGCTGACCTGAAATGGAGCGAAGTCGGAGCCGAATATATTGTCGAATCAACCGGCTTATTCCTTACCAAAGAAAAAGCTCAAGGACACATTGATGCCGGTGCTAAATATGTTGTAATGTCTGCTCCCTCAAAAGATGATACTCCAATGTTTGTTTGCGGTGTTAACACTGATGACTATGTTAAAGGAACACAATTTGTATCCAACGCCTCTTGCACAACCAACTGCTTGGCTCCAATTGCCAAAGTTTTGAACGACGTGTTTGGAATTGAAAACGGATTGATGACCACAGTCCACGCCACAACCGCAACCCAAAAAACCGTTGATGGGCCATCAATGAAAGATTGGAGAGGCGGACGCGCTGCTTCCGGAAATATTATTCCAAGTTCTACCGGTGCCGCCAAAGCTGT
>CADBMA010000080.1 GCA_902795665.1 uncultured Rhodospirillales bacterium | reverse complement strand
TCGCCTTCGGCAATTTTTGCCTGATCCAGCAAAATGCGCGTCACTTTTTCAATTTCGGGTTTGCGCTCATCATTTTCTATTGCCTCGCTCATCTTAATAATCAGCGGATGATATGGATTTACTTCCAAAATACGGGTAGAGTTAAAAGCAGTTTGTTGCTGATGATTGCGCATCAGTCGTTCCAAATGAATGCTCATTTGCCCGCCTTCAACAGTCAAATTGACCGGACTTGAGGTTAATTTTTCGGTTGATGTGACTTTGCCAACCTCGTCTTTGAGCAGCTCACTCATAAACGCCGTAAGTTTTTCAAGACTTCCGGTTTCGGCTTTGGGCTCGTGGCGATCAAAATTTAGGTCAATATCAGCCTGAGTAATATGCTTTATAGCCTTGCCTTTATAATTGGGCAGCGTCTGTGTCCAAAACTCATCAATCGGATCAACCAAGAGCAAAACTTCGAGACCTTTTTGTTTAAAAGCTTCCAATTGCGGATTGTTGGCCAAAACATTAACGTCATCACCGGTAATGTAATAAATGGATTTTTGCTCCGGCTGCATACGTTCAATATAGGCATCAAGTGATGTCAAAGTGTTGCCGGCGTTTGTAGAATTGAACAATGCCAATCCGGCAATTTCTTCGCGGTTGGAAAAATCTTCGTAAATTCCTTCCTTGAATGCGGTGCCGAAATTGTTCCAAAACTTGAGATAATCATCGTGGTTTTCGAAACGTTTTTTCAAATCTTTAAGCAGCCGCCCGACAATACCGTGGCGGATTTTGGCAATCAGAGCATTTTGTTGCAGCATTTCGCGTGAGATATTTAGCGGAAGATCTGACGAATCGACAATACCTTTCACAAAACGCAGATAGTTAGGCATGAGTTCTTCAACTTTATCGGAAATAAATACACGATTGACATAAAGTTTCAATCCATGCTTGCGATCCGGCTGAAAAAGGTCATAAGGTTGGGTTGACGGAATGAAGAGCAGGGCAGAGTATTCAATATTGCCCTCTGCCTTAAAATGCAGTGTCAGCCACGGATCGTCAAAATTATGCGACAAATGTTGATAAAAATCTTTGTACTGTTCGGGGCTGATTTCACTTTTATTGCGCGTCCAAAGAGCAGATCCGCTGTTAACGGTTTCTTCGCCGGCCTCACCAAGATTGAGAACAATCGGATAATTGATGTGATCAGAATAGGTGCGTATCAGATGACGTAGATAAATGGTGTCGGTGAAGTTTTTGTCTTCGGCTTTCAAAAACAGTTTTATTTCGGTGCCGATGGTTGCCTTGGATGTTTCTTCAATTTCAAAACCGTCAATGCCGTTTGATGTCCATTTATAAGCCGTGTCTTCACCGGCTTTGCGAGTGCATATTTCAACCTTGTCGGCAACCATAAAAGCCGAATAAAATCCCACGCCGAACTGCCCGATTAAATCAGCAGCTGAGCCGTTTTCTTTCATGCTTGCCACAAAATCAGAAGTTCCGGATTTTGCAATGGTGCCGAGATGATTGATAAGATCTTCTCTATCCATGCCGATACCATTGTCAGAGATGGTTAAAGTATTGTCTTTATCGTTGGGAGTGATGACAATTTTCAGCTCGCCGTTTCCTTTGGCAATATCCGGATTGGTCAGCATTAGATATTTGAGCTTGTCACAAGCATCAGAAGCATTAGACACAAGTTCGCGCAAGAAAATATATTTTTCGGAATAAAGTGAATTAACCACGATATTCAACATTTTGTTAACTTCAGCCTGAAAATTCATTTTTTCACTCATTTTACAATCTCCCAAACAATTACTGACTATTATATGGGGTGTCAAAATTTTATTCGCAAGTGGCTTGCATAATTTTTTACTTGATTTTCTAATAAATCGGGTTAGATTGAGGACTGACTTATAACAATCTTTGAGGAGATATATTATGGTATCTGTTGTTAATGACAACTGCATTAAGTGCAAATCTTGCGTTGATGTATGCCCGGTTGACGCTTTTCACGAAGGTGACAGCCAATTGGTTGTAGATCCGGAAACTTGCATCAGCTGCGGTGTTTGCATTTCAGAATGCCCGCAAGAAGCCATCAGCACTGAAGAAGAAGCAGATCCGCAGTGGGTTGCTTTCAACGCTGAAAATGCTGCAAAATGGCCAAACGCTAACGAATAATCGTTTACAAAGACCAAGCCCCGAATTTCGGGGCTTTTTTGTTGTCTGCAATCTTTCATTGTCGCGCAATGACGAAGAGAGATAATTACACACGTTCGTCATTGCGAACAAAGTGAAGCAATCCAGTAATAATAAAAAATCTTGCTATTTTTTTGATAATATCATACTTTAATTATGCAGCCGAGAGGTCGGCTGCGGTGTCTCAAAAACATCTTGTAACATATTAATCCTCCCAATGGAGGAGTGCTCGAATATATTGAATAAGAGCGACTGAATGTTAC
>CADBMA010000079.1 GCA_902795665.1 uncultured Rhodospirillales bacterium | reverse complement strand
TACAAAAATTTTTTTGATTGCCAATTGCTGTATCAGATAACGTAAAGCATTGCGTCCGGAATTAAATTTTAACGCATTATTGTGGTACGGGGCATTGTGTCCGCATTCCAATTCAAAATATCCGCCTATTTCCTTATAACAACTCATATTTATCCAGCATTTCTCTGATTTGTTCTGGTGAATTAAACATCATAACATCGATTATAGATAGTCCGGCTTCAAAATTTTCCGGACCGCGGCGTTGGGAATAAAAATCAAGTGTCGGTTTTTGAAATACTAATTTGATGCCGGCTTTTTCATATTTGCTGCGATCAAAAAATTCCATTCCTCCCGGAGGGTTCCAATATTCATTAATATTGCCCAGAGCTTTACAAATGTTTAAGGCCCATTCGTCAGCAGCATGTACAGGTTCAATTTCTAAATTCATCTGGGAGAAAATCCGGCAGTTAAACTGTATCCCCAAATATTTGCAGACTGTGGTCAACACTTTTTGGTTTAGCTCTGTAATGCTTTCTGGTGGAAACGAGGTTGCCTCTATAACGACTTCCATTGTCTGTTTGTAAAAAGGCGATTTTTTCTTATAATGCTCAAGCTGAGCATAAAGTTTTTGTTGCCAGTTCTCACTATTGTTAATCTTGATATCCTGAATAATTGTTGACAGTGAGTGTTTTTGCAGCGGAACGGAAATATATTGCCACCCCGCACCAGGTTTTAAAATTCGGTTGCGTTCTATCCACCCATGACGAATAAACTGCACCGGATCAAACAAGATAAACTCGTCAGTATGTTTAATTAAGCTAAAATAGCCTAGATACGGAAAGAAATAAGGTTGCATTATGCCGATTTTAGTCATCTAAAAAAAACTCCGTCCATTGTTTTACCTTGGTTTCATCTTTCATTCGTTCGCGCAATAAGGAAACTGTACGCTCGCGTGTTTTGTCGTCATAGGCCAAAAATTCTTCAAAAGATAAGTCTTTAATGGTATAAGTGTCAAAATATGTAATCCCTAAAGAATTATACTTTTGGTAAATGGCCGTATCACTCTTAGTAAAGACTTTTTTGCCCAAGCCGCATATAAATGTGGCATTTCCATTGCCTTGTGCGCGGTTTTGGTTGCTGATATATATGTCGATTGATGCCAAAAATTGGGCATATTCATTTTCGGGCATAAACTCTATTAGTGGGTGAAACTTGTTGCCGTATATCTCATAACCTTTTTTCATAATTTTTAAACGCGGATCCTTTTGATGGACGCTGGTATATGAAAGAATGGTGTAGATATTAATGTCTTGGTCTTTGAATTTTTCCAGTATATCCAACATTTCCAAGGTTGTTTCGTCTGCAGAGTTGTTAATTAAAATATTGGTTCCGGTATGAGACGGAAGATTGGAAAAATCAACTTGTCCATAAGTCATGGCATGAGGATAAGTTACGTCATAGCATTTATTTTCACCATATTTTTCTTTGTAAAAAGGGTAGTCAAAAGAGGTCAAAATGCCGCGCATATTCTTGCGTACAAAAACCGATTTCTCATCTTCGGAAGCCCCATATAAATCGCCGCCCCAAATAAACCAATAAGATTTTTGTAAATATTTTGGATGTTTGTACAAAAATTTGATAAATTCAAGCGTAAATAATCCCTGAAAGATAATCTTTTTTACCTTTTTCAGCGGGATGTCTTTAAGCTGGTAATTGTAACAATTTGAAATTTCGCGGATTTTTTCTTTTGTTTCCGGAAATAATATTGGAAAGATAAAACAATGTTCGTTATTATCAAAATATTTGTTAATAAATTTGATGATTCCGAGGCTGTGTATGCCGTTGGTCATTACATGCACGTATTTATAGCGTTGCAAAACCATGCGTCTGTATGAATGGATGGCAAATTTGTTGCGTATGCGCTGAATTTCTTTTTCAATTTTTTGTAAAATTTTTATCTTCATTACAATACCTCTTTTATAATCTTACAAATTTTTTCAATATCTTGCTCGGCAAGGGTCGGATAGAGCGGCAGGCAGGCAACGCGTGAAGAAATGTCTTCTGAAACTGGGCATGACTGTTTATCGACCAGATAGGGCAGGTTGTTCAAACTGGGGTAAAAGTAGCGCCGCGGATAAATATCCTGCGCATTGAGCGCGGCAAACACCTTGAGTAATTCGGCCTCCGACTTAAATACCACCGGATAATAAGCATAGTTATATTCCAGTCCTTCCTGCGCCGCCGGACGTTTTATCAGTCCTTGCAACAAATTGTCATACAGGTTACAAACCTGCTTGCGTTTGCGTATAATATCGGAAATGTAAGGGAAATTTGCCAAGCCCATGGCCGCATGAAATTCCGATTGTTTGCCATTAATACCCAAAGAATAATGATTGTCTCCGGTGTGTCCGAATCTGCGGCGCAAGTCCAATTTGTCGGCAACTTCTTTGTTTTTTATTATGCAGGCTCCGCCCTCAATGGTGTGAAACAGCTTGGTGGCGTGGAAAGAAAGTGTCGAAATATCGCCATAATTTAATAGTGATTTTCCCTTATAACGGCTGGCAAAGGCGTGCGCTCCATCGTAGATAACTTTCAATCCGTGTTTGTCGGCAATTTGTTGAATTTTTTCAACATTGCAGGCATAGCCAAAGACGTGGACTGCCATAATTGCTTTGGTGTTAGGTGTAATTGCGGCCTCGATTTTGTCGGCATCAATCGTAAAATTGTGTGGTTCAATATCGACGAACACCGGTTTGCAGCGTTCCCACAAAATGCTTGAAGTTGTGGCAACATAAGAAAAAGGCGTGGTGATAATTTCTCCTTCGGTAATATCCAAAGCTGACAGTGCCAGTTGCAAAGCAATGGTTCCGTTGGTAACATAATAAAGGTTTTGTGTGCCGATAAAATCTTTAAGTTTGGCTTCTAATTCTTTTACGCATGGCCCATGATTGGTCAAAATTCCGTTATCCCAAACTTTGCGCACAATTTCCGCATATTCTTCAAAAGGCGGCAAAAACGATTTAGTAACATATATAGTCAAATCATATCTCCACACAAAACACTTCGGCAATCGCATGATATTGCCGTTTATCGAATTTTGCCCCATGCTATAATAATTTTTACCCTGATGCAAGCACTAAATATTATTTTACAATTTCGCCTAACGTATTGAGTTGTAAATAAAAAATATCACCACTAAAGCTTGTTGAGTACATAATAGTTAATGTAAAATTGGCCACAACGCGTAAAATTTAGATGATAATTCGTAAGTTGCGGTTGCAGGCGGTGAAAATATTACCTATATATAGAATATAATTTTATGTAAAGGATTGTGATATATGGATAATAAAGAAGCTTTTCCGCTGTTGCCGCTGCGTGACATCGTGGTTTACCCCAAAATGATAGTGCCGCTGTTTATTGGGCGCGAAAAATCGATACGTGCATTGCAGGCGGCGATAGATGATGATCAAAATATTGTGCTGGCAACCCAAAAAGATGCTGCTGTCGAAAATCCCGAAACTAAGGATATTTTTAGTATCGGGACATTGGGGACGGTGGTTCAATTGGTGAAGCTTCCTGACGGAACCATAAAGGTTTTGGTCGAGGGAATTGAACGTGTTTCTTTGGATACATTTATCCCAAATGACGGTT
Source organism: uncultured Rhodospirillales bacterium (assembly GCA_902795665.1). GTDB lineage: Bacteria > Pseudomonadota > Alphaproteobacteria > RF32 > CAG-239 > JAFUYI01. The sequence continues at coordinate 4,515 of CADBMA010000079.1, read as the reverse complement.
TTATGAAAGTTGAAATTACTCGTTTGCCGGAAACTGAAATTCATGATATTGAGGAAGAGGCGTTGTCTCGTGCGGTGTTGTCGCAATTTGAAGAATATGTAAAACTTTCTAAAAAGACACCGCCGGAGGTGCTGGTGTCGGTTAGTCAGATTGAGGATCTTAACAAGCTTGCCGATACAATGTCATCACATCTTTCGCTTAAAATAGAAGATAAACAGGCTCTTTTGGAGTGTATCACATTAAAGGAAAGATTTCATAAGCTTTTGGAATTAATGGACTCGGAAATTACTTTGCTTGAAGTCGAGAATAAAATTAAGTCGCGCGTCAAGAAACAAATGGAAAAAAGCCAGAAAGAATATTATTTGAACGAGCAGATGCGAGCCATTCAGAAAGAACTCAGTGATGGTGCAGAAGAAAACGAAATAGATGAGTATATTAAGAAAATCAATAAAACCAAGCTTTCTAAAGAAGCAAAAGATAAGGCAATGTCTGAGATAAAAAAACTCAAGAGTATGAGTGTTATGTCGGCAGAGGCTACAGTGGTGCGCAATTATTTGGACTGGTTGCTTGATATTCCATGGAAAAAAACATCAAAAGTCAATAAAGATATTAAGAAGGCGATGGATATTTTAGAAGAAGATCATTATGGTCTTGAAAAAGTTAAGGAGCGAATCTTGGAGTATTTGGCCGTGCAGTCGCGCGCTAATAAAGTTAAAGGTCCGATTTTGTGCCTATTTGGCCCTCCCGGAGTGGGAAAAACATCGCTGGGACAGTCTATAGCTCGTGCTACCGGACGTAATTTTGTGCGAGCGTCGTTGGGCGGAATGAAAGATGAGGCCGAAATTCGTGGGCATCGCCGCACCTATATCGGCTCAATGCCCGGCAAGATTATTAAGGGTATGAAAAAAGCCGGCACATCCAATCCATTGTTTTTGTTAGATGAAATTGACAAATTAGGCAGCGATTGGCGTGGTGATCCGAGTTCAGCTCTGTTGGAGGTGCTGGATCCGGAGCAAAATAATGCTTTTCAGGATCACTATTTGGAAGTTGATTATGATCTGTCTGATGTAATGTTTGTAACAACCGCCAACAGTTTGGATATGCCTCGTCCGTTATTGGATCGTATGGAAATTATTCGGCTCTCCGGCTATACCGAAGATGAAAAAATACAAATTGCCAAACGTCACTTGTTGCCTAAGATATTTAAGGAAAATGCCGTAAAACCTGAAGAATTGTTCGTTGATGATAACGCAATACGTGATATTGTGCGTTATTATACCCGCGAGGCCGGCGTGCGCAATTTGGAACGTGAGCTGTCAAATATTGCCCGCAAAGCGGTAAAGTTGCTACTGCTTCATAAAAAACGCAGCAAACCGATTAAAGTTAGCGCTAAAAATCTTTCTGAATATTTGGGAGTGCGTAAATTCAGCTTTGGAGAAGCCGAGCATGAGGATCATATAGGTGTAACTACAGGGTTGGCGTGGACAGAAGTCGGGGGTGATATACTGTTTATTGAGGCAGTTGATATGCCCGGAAAAGGTAAAATTACCCAAACCGGAAAGCTTGGCGATGTTATGAAGGAATCGATAGAAACCGCGTATTCTGTTGTTCGTTCTCATGCTGATAAATTGAACATTGATCCGGAAATATTTGAGAAAACTGATGTGCATGTCCATGTTCCGGAAGGAGCGACTCCAAAAGATGGTCCGTCGGCAGGTATTGCAATGTACACAACCTTGGTGTCTGTCTTTACCAAAACACCGGTGCGCAAAGATGTAGCAATGACAGGAGAAATTACGCTACAGGGTAGAGTGTTGCCGATTGGAGGTCTGAAAGAAAAACTGCTTTCAGCCTTGCGCGGAGGTATAAAAACGGTCATTATCCCCAAAGAGAATGAAAAAGATTTGGTGGAGATACCTGATAATGTCAAGAAAGGACTGCAGATTATTCCGGTGGCAGAAGTTGAAGCTGTTTTGGATATTGCACTGCATCATGAGCACAAACTGAAAAAATAGTGCAAAAAATAAATTTACTAAATATTCGTCCACGCCTTTATTATTTGACGTGGACGATTTTGTTAGTATTTGTGCACAAAAATTAAAGTTTATAAAAAATATTTGACAAAAATGTATAATAAAATATAATGAAGATGTTTATTTATAGGATGTTTATTATTGTTAAAAATTTGGTTATAGCTTCGAGTTTTCTCTACGCTGTGGCAGAATATAGGCAGTATGAATGTTCCGTGAATAACGAGTTGTCCGAGTGACGTAAGTCATCATATCTCCCGGAACTTTAAAAAACACCATTATTTACGCCTAGCCTGGAGATAGGTGAAGCAAAAAAAACATAAAAATATGAAAACAAAAATAAATTTGCGTGCTGCTTGGTTGTACGTAAAAGAAGTTTTCGAGGGAGAAAAAACTCCTCGAAGAAAAGTAAAGCCAAATTATTGGCTTATAACAGGGGCTGCCATAATTACAGCTATGTTGTTGCTGATTGTTGTAGTCAGCTAAGAAAAAAGCTTCTCTTTCAAAGAGAAGCTTTTTTATTGCGCTTTTTGAGAGCGAGTTACTATTCAATGCAGCAATCTACAGCCTTGCGGACAAAGTTTTTAATCTTGCTAAAGGCTCCGGATTGCTCATCTGGTTTGGTGGCAGTTTCTACTGGCTGCATTGTTGAGGTTTCTTTTGCTGCCAAATTTTCGCTTAACTTCTTAACATCATCAAAACTATCTTCAATCCATTTCACGTCTTCAATATCGAGCAATTTCATATTAAGCCCCCAAAACAGGCAATAAAGCTCATAAGATTGGTTAAACAGTTTGTATGCTTCATCTTTGTGTCCGAGGCTTTGCTGCTTGGTTCCCACCTCCATCAAGCGCATTGATGCAGATAACAAGTGCTTGGAAATGCACCAAACTTCGCCTTCATATTCAGGAATTACTTTTTGCATCAGATTTTTGCGGGTTTCACGAATTTGTTCAATCAAATCATAAAATGATGTTTTGCCGGTTTTGGCGCCTGAAAACATTAAGTGTTCTTCAATTGAAATCAAATTCATTATTGCTATGGTCAAATCTTGATCTGAGGATAAATCTTTGGGATTTACTTTTTTGGTAGCATCAATTTTTTCTACAAAGGCTTTTATATCTTGTTCTTTGCTCATATTAAACTCCTAAAAATTATATAATTCGGCAGCTTGTTGGCATAGTGGGTGGTAGTAAAACCACAAACTCAACAACGCCAAAGATAATACCGGAACGGCAACTTTTTCAAAAGGAAAATGGGCGTGTCCGCCATTTTGGGCCTTCATCCATTGATAAAAACGATTGGCGTAAATCAGTACCAGAGCTCCGGCCAAAACGCTGAATAAAAACGGATCAAGGAAGAAAATTAATATCGGTTCCGGATTATAGGGCAAAGCGGTATAACCCAAGCCGTTAATATACATGAAGCCAATCATGGATATACTTGCTGCAATCAGTATAAAATCACGTCCCCAAAAGCGCCATTTTTTCTTGTCAAACCAAGCAATTAACCAATAGCCAAGTATTGTTAAAAATGCGCCGGCCCAAACACCGACAACACTATCGTCTACACCAAGGTAATGTGCAATTTCTAAAGAGGCAGCAACAGCAACTGTGCAGACTGCGCAGGCAGGGTTGGCCATTGCGGGAGCGGCTATTATTGTTAACAAGGCTAAAGCTAAAAATAACTGCATATCATATTCCTTAAGTAAGTTAATATACCTGTGTATATAGCTGATTAATGTTCAAGTTTCAATTGTTTTTTCGCTTATATGCATAGTTTATTGGTGAATTTTAAACTTGACTTAAGTGAAAAATGCCGTTTAACTAACTGCTAGTTTTAACAAAAATTTGTACTAAGGAGTTTGTACTATGGAACTAAAGGGATCTAAGACCGAGCAGAACTTAAAAGATGCTTTTGCCGGAGAATCGCAAGCACGCAATAAATATACTTATTATGCTTCAAAGGCAAAAAAAGAAGGATATAACATTATTGCAGCCAAATTTGAAGAAACTGCCAACAATGAAAAGGAACATGCCAAAATTTGGTTCAAATTGCTACATAACGGCGAAGTTCCCTCGACAATTGAAAATTTGAAAGATGCAGCCTCAGGTGAAAACTATGAGTGGACTGATATGTATGATCGTATGGCCAAAGAAGCTGATGAAGAAGGTTTTACTAAAATTGCCAATCTTTTCAGAATGGTCGGAAAAATTGAAAAAGGTCATGAAGAGAGATATACTGCATTGCTTAACTCTTTGTGTGAAGGCAATATCTTTTCACGTCCAACCAAAGTGATTTGGGAATGCGCTAACTGCGGTCATCGTGTAGAAAGTCCGAAAGCTCCGGAAAAATGTCCGGTTTGTGATCACCCTCAAGCATATTTCTTTGAATTGCAAGAGCAGTTTTAGTGATATTTTTATAAGAAAAAAGGCCGTTTGCATAACGGCCTTTCTTTTTAATCATCATCATCGTCGTCGTCATC